>CAXSES010000047.1:0-13364 GCA_964236225.1 uncultured Acetobacteraceae bacterium | reverse complement strand
GCGTAGGCGCGGGTCAGCGGCAGCGACGGCAGCGCGTCGAGCAGCTCGCCCACCAGGCCGGCGATCGCTAGACCCTCCTCGTCCGCGAGCCGCATCGCGTGCCCGGGCGAACCGTCGCACAGCCGCACCAGCGTGGCGCGCTCCGCCTCGTCCAGTTCCGGCAGGTGCAGACGCAGCAGCGTGTCCACCGCCGAGTCCGGCACCGGCCCGAGAGACAGCCTGCGGCAGCGCGAGCGCAACGTCGGCAGCAGCCGCCCCGGCGCCGCGCACACCAGCATCAGCAGCGCGCGCGGCGGCGGCTCCTCCAGCACCTTGAGCAGGGCATTGGCGGAGTTCGGGTTGAGGTCCTCTGCGCCGTCCACGATCACCACGCGCCAGCCGCCCTCGGCCGGCGTGAGGTGCAGGAAGGGCGGGATCAGCCGCGCGTCGTCGATGGCGATCGTCTTGCGCATCCGCTTCTTCTTGTCGTCCCACTCGCGCTCGACGGTGAGCAGGTCGGCGTGGGTGCCCATCGCCACGCGGCGGAACACCGGGTCGGACGGCGACAGCGCCAGGCTGTCCGATGCCAGGCTGTCCGATGCCAGGCTGTCCGGCGCGCCGCCCTTGAGCAGGCGGCGGGCGAGGCGGAACGCGAAGGTCGCCTTGCCCACGCCCTCCGGCCCGGCGATCAGCCAGGCGTGGTGCATCCGCCGCGCGCGCCAGGCCTCCAGCACCGCCGCCTCCGCCGCCTCGTGGCCCAGCAGCAGATCGTTCTGGCGCGGCGCGGGCGCGCTCATCGCGGCGGCGGCAGGGCGACGGCGGCCCTGACCCTGGCGGCCACCTCGTCCGGCGTGCCCTCTGCCGAGACCAGGACGCAGCGCCCCGGCTCTGCCTCGGCGATGGCGCGGAAGCCGGCCTCCACCCGCGCGTGGAACGCTGCGCCGAGACGCTCGTAGCGGTCGGGCTCCTCGCCTGGCGCACCGTTTCCGCCCTGCGCGGCGTGGCGTGCCGCAAGCCTCATTCGCTGCGTCGCCGGCGAGGCGTGCAGGACGACGGTGCGGTCCGGCAATACGCCCAGAAGCGCCACCAGGGCCCGGATCGCCGCCGGGTCGGCGCCCTGGCCATGGCCCTGGTACGCCAGAGTGGAGTCGGAGAACCGGTCGCAGATCACCACACTGCCCGCCTCCAGCGCCGGGCGGATCAACCGCGCCACGTGCTCGGCGCGGGCGGCGAAGTGCAGCAGCGTCTCCGCCAGCGGCGACCAGTCCATGCGTCCGGACAGCAGCAGCGCGCGCAGCAGCTCGGCGCCGGGCGAGCCGCCGGGCTCGCGGGTGCGCACCACCTCGCGACCCTCGCTGCGCAGCGCCTGCTCCAGCAGCAGCGCCTGAGTGGACTTGCCGACGCCCTCGCCACCCTCCAGCGTGATGAGGCGGCCCCGTCCCGCCGGCCAGTCCACCCCCGGGTCAGCCGCCGAAGACGTGGCTCACCACCGCGATCGCCCGGCCGCCAACACCCAGGCGCGCAACGTCCGCGCCGGCCAGAAGCGGCACCTCCATCGACGGCACCCCCTGCCCTGCCAGCACCAGGTGCGCCACCACCGCGCCCTTGCTCACCGGCGCGGGGATCGGGCTGTCGTAGGCGACGCTGATCTGCGCGTGCTGGCGCCAGGAGCGCGGCATCGTCACCACAAGGTCCCTGCCGCCCACCAGCGGCACGCTCGCGCGGGCGCCCAGCCACACCGGGGCATTCTCCACCGTGTCGGCGGCGCCGAACAGGCTGACGTTCTCGAAGCTGTTGAACGACCACTCGATCAGCCGCTCGCTCTCCTCGACGCGCGCCTTCTGCGTCGGCATGCCGTTGAGCACCATGATGACGCGCCGGCCGTTGCGCAGCGAGCTGGCCACCACCCCGAAGCCGCCGGCATCGGTGTGCCCGGTCTTCAGACCGTCCGCCATGCCGCGCTGCACCAGCGGGTTGCGGTTGTACTGCTCGATGCCGTTGTAGCGGTAGTCCTTCTCGGCGTCGTAGTGGTAGTACTCGGGGAAGTTCATGATCAGCGACTGCGCCAGCGTGGCGATGTCGCGGGCCGACATCGTGTGGTTCTGCGACGGCCAGCCCGTGCTGTTCTCGAAATGCGACTTCGTGAGGCCAAGCTCCTTGGCCTTGGCGTTCATCAGCTCGACGAACTGGTCCTCCGAGCCGGCGACGCCCTCGGCCAGCACGATGCAGGCGTCGTTGCCCGACTGGATGATCATGCCTCGGATCAGCTCCTCGACGACGACCTGCCCGCCGAGGGGGACGAACATCTTCGAGCCCTGCATCTTCCAGGCCTTCTCGCTGACCGGCAGGGTCTGGTCGAGCTTGAGCTGGCCGGCCTTGAGCTTGCCGTAGACGATGTAGGCGGTCATCAGCTTGGTCATCGAGGAGGGCGGCATCTGCTGGTCCGCCTGCTTGTCGAGCAGGGTGGCGCCGCTGTTAAAGTCGGTGATGAACGCCCACTGCGCCGAGGTGTCCATCGGCCCCAGGGGAGTCGCTGCGGCGCCGGCCGAGGGTCCGGTCTCCGCCGATGCGGCTGCGGCCGGTCCGCGCGGGTGGCGCGGGGCGGCGCCGGCCGTACGCGATGCCGCCAGCCCGACCGCGCCCAGCCCCGCGATCGCCGCGCCGGACAACAGCAGGCCACGGCGGTTCGGCGAGGCGGCTTGCAGGTCCATCTCTGGCGTCATCCGGCGCATCCCCCAAGCTGTTGCGCGTGCCTGTCGCAGGGCGCGAATCGCGTATGCGCCGGGACCCACACGGTCGCGCCCGTCCCTACTGCACGACGATGCGCGCGTCCGCTACCCCGGCGCGCAGCGCCTGGTCCAGGGCGGAGTCCGCGGCCTCCAGGTCGGCGAACGGCCCGGCCTGCACCGCATAGCTGTCGCTGCGTCCCTGGCGCGTGTGCACCACCTCGGGCCGCAGCGCCGCCAGCCGCGCCGCCAGCCGCCTGGCGTAGTCGGCACGGCCGAAGCTGTCGGTGCGCAGCCACAGCTCGCCCGGCGTCGCGCCCACGTCGCGCACGTCCTCCGGCAGGCGGTTCGGCACCGCCGCCTCGTCGTCCGGGGCGGCGGCTGCGCCGATCCTGGTGGCGCCTGCCGCAGCCTGCGCGGTGCTGCCGGACGGCGCCAGGGCCTCGGCCAGCACCGACTCGCGGGGTGCTGCGGCGATGTCGAGATGCGGCCCGCCGTGCAGCTGCTCCGCCAGGCGGCGGCTGAGCGACTCGTCCACCGCGACCCGGACCCGCAGGCCGGCCTGCGGCGCGATCCCGCCCGCCACGCCGAGCAGCGCCGCCGCCCGCGGCGTCAGTCCGAGCACGCGCCCCGGGTTGGCCGGACCGCGATCGTCGATGCGCAGCAGGATCTGCCGTCCGTTGCCGAGGTTGGTCACGCGCGCGATCGCGGGAAGCTGCAAGGTCTGGCTCGACCCGGCGGCGACCTGCGGGTCGTAGCGTTCCCCGTCGCTCGCTGTCGGGCCATGCGCGCCGTTGACCGACGCCAGCCCGGTGAACTCCGCCGAGAACGACTCGGCCGGGTAGAACCACACGCCGTCGTCTCCCCGCCAGGGCGCGCCCACGGCGTAGTGCGCCGGCAACGGCGGTCGCGGGGGCGGGTTGCGGCGCTGGCACCCGGCCAGGGCAAGAGCGGCACCGACGGCGACTCCCAGAAGCCGCCACTGGTGTTCGAAGCCAGGCGGCAGGCAAGGCTGGGCTCTGCCCAGACCCGCCAGGGCGAGCCGCCCTGGACCGGCCTCCTTTAGGCAGGGAAATCCGAAGGCATGGCTTGGATGGCATTTGGAGGCGGGGCCTGTGGCGTTCCTGTCCTGGCCGCTCACGACGCCGCCGCGTCGCCCAGCAGCCCCACCGCGAGCGCGTAGAAATCCGACGGGTTGTAGCGCCGGATCGCCTTGAAGTTGGCGTACACCAGGAACGCGTCGCCGCCCTGCCCGTCCGGCAGCAGCAGCGCCGCAGGCGCATCGCGGCCTTCGGGACGGAACGGCGCGCCATCCTCGCGCCGCACCCCGTCGCGCTCCCACTCGCCCAGCGGCCGCAGATCGTCGCGCCCGCCCGGCGCCGCCAGGCCCGCGGGCACGCGCACCGGCTGGCCCCAGACCTCGCCCGCCTTCCAGCCGGAGCGGCCCAGGTAGTTGCCCACCGAGGCGAACACGTCGGGCAGGCTGGTCCAGATGTTGCGCTGCCCGTCGCCTGTGAAGTCCACCGCGTAGCGCAGGTAGGAGGACGGCATGAACTGCGGCTGGCCCATCGCCCCGGCGTACGACCCGGTCATGCCCTGCGGCGAGACGTCGCCATGGTCGAGGATGCGCAGCGAGGCGATCAGCTCGGCGCGGAAGAACGATGCCCGCCGGCCGTCATAGGCCAGCGTCGCCAGCGCCTCGACCACGTTGAAGCCGCCGGTGCGGGCGCCAAAATTGGACTCCAGCCCCCAGATGCCCACGATCACCCGCGGGTCCACGCCGTAGCGCTGCCACACCTCGCTCAGCACCCCGCGGTGGCGCATGAACGCCTCGCGCGCCGCCACGAGACGCGACTGCGGCAGCACCTTCGCGCGGTACTGCGCCCAGGTCAGGGTGAACTCCGGCTGGTGGCGGTCCAGCTCCAGCACGTGGGCGTTCGGCGTGGCGCCGAACGGGGCGGCGCGCAGCGTGGCGTCGGAGATGCCGGCCCGGCGCGCCTCGGCCCGCACCCCGTCGAGGAAGCCGGCGTAGGCCCCATCCTGGGCGAGCGCCGGGAGCGGCAGGAGGACGGAGGACGCGATCAGGGTGCGGCGTGAGAGCATCCGCGAGGATGTGCCACAGCGCCGCCGCGGGCCGCAACCGGAACGGGAAGACAGGCAGGTCCAGGCCCCGCCTTAAACCCTGCCAGGGGACTTCCCCTGGACCAGCTTCCCTTAAGTTGCGCCGTGTCCAAAGGCGGCTCGCCTCTGGCGGGTCCCTGCCCTCAGGCAATGGGCAGAGCCCGGCCCTGCTTGCTGCCTCGGCCCTTAGAACTTCGTCGACACGGCCAGCGAACCGAAGTTGAACAACCCGCCTTTCTGCCCGTTGAACTGCACGGTCTGGAACGTCTGGGTGTAGGTGATGCGCAGGCCGCGGAACATCACCGCGACTCCCGCGGACAGCTCGCCCACGTCCCACTTCTTCGAGACGTGCGGGCTGTACTGTCGGAACAGGTCGCCCTGCAGCGACGAGTCGTAGGCCACCGCCTGCCCGTCGACGCCGCCGAACGCGTACCAGGCGAAGGGCCGCGTCGCCACGTAGGCATCGGTGCCGTTCTGCCCGTACTGCGAGGTGGCCGGCCCGAAATCGCTGTCCAGCCCCTGCCCGATGCGCAGGATGGCGCCGAGCTGCGCGTAGCTGCGGACGTCGCCGCCGGCCAGCTTGCCCGACGGCAGCACGTCGATCCCGATGCCGCCCGCGTAAGGCGCGGCGAAGCTTGCGACCGGCACGCGGTAGGTCCGCTGCACCAGGAGGTTGAACGCCGCCTCGTCCGGCACCTGGGAGCCCCAGCCACGGTTGGGGGTGTCGCCGATGAGGTTGTGGAAGCCGTTCTGCACGTTCTCGCCGGCGGCTGACGGGCCGATCACGCCGAGGCTGATCGCTGCGAAGTCGCGCCGCGTACCGGTATCGTGGATCAGGCCGAAATTGGCCAGGAGCTGGCCCTCGTAGGGGTGGTCGTGCGGGCTGGGCACCGCGAGCTGTGTGGCGCGCGGGGTGAAGATCGACTGGTTCAGGGTGATGCTGATGCGCTGCACCCCGTCGCCCCACACGCGCTGCCCCAGGATCGCGAGCGGCGCCGGCAGCGCGTCGGTCGGCGAGACCCAGCCGGCGCGGATGCCGCTGGTGTAGTACTGGTCCGAGGTGCCGCGCAGGGTGGAGACGGCGTCGTTCTCGACCTGCAGCGTCCAGATGCTGTTCGGGTCCTGCGGCGGCACGGCCATCGCCGGGACGGCGCTCAGCAGCGGCGCCGAGCCCAGCAGCGCCGCCGCCGCGCGCCACCCAGCCTGTCTGGCTCGCCGGCCTCGGGATTTTGGAACCGTGCAGGGGCGAGAATGTGCGAATAATCCGCTGCGTCGTGTCATCGCCGCTCCACCGAACCTGATCTTAACCTGTTCTGTCCTACAATCCTGGCGCGCGGCAAGACCCTGCCCGGCGCGATGCCTGCCACCCGGCCACGCCGGCGCGCGGGGCGCGTCCGGGGCGATCTTGCCCGCACCATGGCCGGGCGGTAGCGTCCGGCATACCGGGATGGGTGGCCGAGCGGTTTAAGGCAGCGGTCTTGAAAACCGCCGTGCGTGCAAGCGTACCGTGGGTTCGAATCCCACCCCATCCGCCAGCAACGACGGGACAAGGCTCATGGACAGCGTCGAGTGCGTGGTGGTTGGCGCGGGCGTGGTCGGCCTCGCCGTGGCGCGCAGCCTGGCCCGCGCTGGGCGCGAGGTGCTGGTGCTGGAGGCCGAGGACGCGATCGGCACCCATACCTCCTCGCGCAACAGCGAGGTGATCCACGCCGGCATCTACTACCGAGCGGACAGCCTGATGGCGCGGCTCTGCGTCGCCGGCAACGCCATGATCTACCAGTACTGCGAGGAGCGCGGCGTGCCGCACCGCCGCTGCGGCAAGCTCATCGTCGCCACCGACGCGGAGGAGGCGGGCCGTCTCGCGCAGATCCAGGCGCGCGCCGAGGCCAACGGCGTGCCCGCCATGCGCCAGCTCGACGCCGCCGAGGCGCTGGCGCTGGAGCCGAACCTGTCCTGCGTCGCGGCGCTGATGTCGGGCTCCACCGGCATCATCGACAGCCACGGCTACATGCTGGCGTTGCAGGGCGAGCTGGAAGATGCCGGCGGCATGGTCGCCCTGCGTTCGCGGCTGGACGCCGGCGAGGTCACGCCCGACGGCATCGTGCTGCATGTCGGCGGGCCGGAGCCGCTGCACCTGCTCGCGCGCAGCGTGGTCAACTGCGCGGGCCTGCACGCCCCCACGCTGGCGCGGCGCATCGGCGGGCTGAACGCTGAGGCGATCCCGGGCGAGTACTACGCCAAGGGCAACTACTTCACTCTGGCCGGCCGCGCGCCGTTCGACCGGCTGATCTACCCGGTGCCGGTGCCAGGCGGCCTCGGCGTCCACCTGACGATCGACCTTGGCGGCCAGGCGCGCTTCGGGCCGGACGTCGAGTGGGTCGACGGCATCGACTACACCGTGGACCCGCGCCGCGCCGACGTGTTCTACGACGCGGTGCGACGCTACTGGCCCGGCCTGCGCAATGGGGCGCTCTCGCCCGCCTATGCCGGCATCCGCCCGAAGACAGTGCCGAAAGGTGCTGCGGCGCAGGACTTCGCCATCGACGGGCCGGCCCAGCACGGCGTACCCGGCCTGGTCAGCCTGTTCGGCATCGAGAGCCCGGGCCTGACGGCATCCCTGGCGTTGGGCGAGCACGTGCGCATGGTCCTGGAGGCCGCCGCTTGAGGCGACCCACGCTGCGAGGCCAGCTCCGGATCGGACGGATGCTGCGACGGGCCGCCCGCCTGGCCACGGCGCTGGCACAGGAGGTCGTGGCGACGCTGCCGGCCGTGCTTCCGGCGGAACGCCACACCTCCTCGGAACCCCAGGCTCCGGAACCACAGGCTCCGGACGGCCAATCCGGGAATGTCGGGCTGCCGGAAACCCTGTCGCCGCGACCAGGTTCGGGACCGGGGTTTGTCGAACCCGTGCCGCCCGAGCCGGCCCCTGCTGCGCCGCACCAGCCCTGGCCGGAGCCGGGCTGGCGGCGAGTCGAGGCGTTCGGCGACAATCCGGGGCAGCTCAGGATGCTGTGGCGCATGCCGCTGCAGCGTGGGGACGCACCGCCCCTGGTCGTGCTGCTGCACGGCTGCAGCCAGGACGCCCCGGCCTTCGCCGAGCAGTCCGGCTGGACCGGGCTGTCCGACGCGCGCGGCTTCGTGCTGCTGCTGCCGGAGCAGACGAACGCCAACAACCAGGGCCGCTGCTTCAACTGGTTCCAAACGCGCCAGACCCGGCGCGGCACCGGCGAGGCGGACTCCGTGCGGGCCATGGTGGACCACGCCGTGGCGCGTCTGGGGTGCGACCCGCGGCGGGTGTTCGTGGCCGGGCTGTCCGCCGGCGGCGCGATGGCCGCGTGCCTGCTCGCCGCCTACCCGGAGCGTTTCGCGGGCGGCGCGGCGGTCGCCGGCCTGCCTGTCGGCTGCGCGGAGGGCGGCGGGCAGGCGATGATGCGCATGATGCAGGCTGGCCCCGCCCGCAGCCCGGCGGAGTGGGCCGCCGCCGCACGCGCGCACGGGCCGGCGCAGGTCGCCGCCTGGCCGCGCCTGTCGGTCTGGCAGGGCGGCGCGGACCACACGGTGAACCCGGCCAACGCGGATACGCTGGCGGCACAGTTCGCCGCGCTGCACGGCCTGCACGCGGCGCCGGACGAGGAAAGCTCGCCTGATATCGGCCTGCGTCGCCGGGTGTGGCGCGACGCCGGCGGCACCGCCGCGATCGAGCACTGGAGCCTGGCGCGGATGGGGCACGGCTACCCTGTGCGTGACGGACGCGAGCAGAACTGGGTGCTGCCGGTGGGCGTGCAGGCCAGCGAGGAGATCGCACGCTTCTGGGGACTCTGATGCATGCGCAACGATGGCTTCATGCCGACGGCCGGGTGCGATGACCGGTTCAGCAAGAAGGGCCAGGAGCCCTGCCCCCATCCCTGGAAGCGGGACCCCACTAAAGGCTCGCCTTTAGAATCCACTGCTTAAAAGATGCCGGTCCAGGGGCGGCTCGCCCCCGCCTTCAAGCACGGAGCAGGTCTGGGCGTAGCCTGCCAAAGGTTCCGACGACCCTCTTGGGTCGTTGGAAGGGCAGGCGGAGGGAGAGCCCAGCCTTGCTTGCCTGCTCGTCAAATAACACCCATGCCAGCGCCTGCGAATGGGTGGCCGGCTACGCGCCGAGCCCTTCGACCGCCACGTCGAGCAGCCGTTCAATCACCTCGGGCTCCTGGGCACCCGCGATCGCGTGCTGCCCTCCCACCACGAAGCAGGGCACGCCGTTGATGCCGAGCCGGTGGGCGCGCAGGTTCTCGGAGTGCACGGCATTCGCTTCCTCCTCGCCCAGCAGGAACTGCTGCGCCGCCTCGCCGTCGAGTCCGCACGAGGCAGCCACTGCCGTCAGCACGCGCAGGTCGCCAAGGTCGCGCCCGTCCGTGAAGTGCGCGGCAAACAACGCCTCGACCATCTCCGACGCTCGACCGTAGCGCGCCGCCAACCGTACCAAACGGTGCGCGTCCACGCTGGACGGGGTGCGGCGGATGCGCTCGAAACGGAACTGCAAGCCCTCCGCCAGCCCGATCTCGGCGATCGACGCGTACAGCCGCCGCGCGCGATCCTCGCCGCCGAACTTGCGCGAGACGTAGTCAACGCGCGCCATCCCGGCGCGCGGCATGTCCGGGTTCAGCAGGAACGGCCGCCAGACAAGGTCGAACTGCAGGTCGGGCCGTCGCCGGAGCGTGCGCGACAGGCGACGAACCCCAAGATAACACCATGGACAGACCAGGTCGTGCACCACCTCCACGCAGAGCCGAGTACGCAGGGAACCGAGAACCGCCACCGGTGCAGTCTAGTGCAGCCTCGGCCAGGATAGAAGCGCCACGGCGACGTCTGTCGTGCGAGGAGGATGCGCGCAAGAAGGACAGGCGCCGCAGCAAGCAAGGCTGGGCTCTCCCTCCGCCTGCCCTTCCAACGACCCAAGAGGGCCGTCGGAACCTTTGGCAGGCTACGCCCAGACCCGCCAGGGCGAGCCGCCCTGGACCGGCCTTTCCTGGGAAGTGGATTTTGAGGGCGAGCCTCTGGCGGAGCTCCAAGCCTGTTTCCTGCCTCCGTGCTCAGGGCTTGACAGCCTCGGCGGGCGCCGTCGGCGGCTGAGCCGCATCGGGAACCGCCGCGGGGGGGGCGGCGGACGCATGGATACTGACCACCGCGTCGGCCGGCTTGGGCTTCTCCATCATCGCGCCGGTCATCGGGATGAAGAACACGCCGACGTCGCGCCGCGAGTGGACCTTGCCGTCCTCGTCCTTGGTGTAGACGTAGAGCACCTGTCCCCGCTTGAACGGCTGGCCGATCGGGATGATCATCCGCCCGCCCGGCTTGAGCTGGCGGAACAGCTCCGGCGGCGCGTACTGGGCGGCGCAGGTGACGATGATGATGTCGAAGCCGCCCTTGACCTCGGGCCAGCCGAAATAGCCGTCGCCGACGCGGCCCTCGACGTTGTCGTAGCCGAGCGGGGCGAAGATGCGGTCCACGGCGTGGCCCAGCGGCTCGATGATCTCGATCGAGTAGGCGCGGTGCACGATGCGCGACAGCAGCGAGCTCTGGAACCCGCTGCCGGTGCCGACCTCGAGCGTGGTGTCGCCGGCCTGCGGCCGGCAGATCTGCGTCATGTAGGCCTGGCCGAGATAGTCCGACAGCGCGGAGCCGTAGCCTAGCGCCCAGGGCTTCGGCTCGCTCTCGTAGGAATCGCCCGGCGTGGCGCGCCGCTCCGCGTAGTTGTAGTGGAAGTACTCGCGCGGCACGGCACGGAACGCCGCCATCACCGAGGGGTCCGCGGCGCCCAGGCGGGCCTTCAGGTACTGCTCGATCCGGCCGAGATAGGCGGCGCGGCGGCCCTGGATCGATGCAAACTCCGCGGGGCTCTGCTCGATCGGCCGGCCGGACCGGCGCATCGCGGCGATGAACTCCTCGTGCGTCCAGCTCTCCGCGTTCACCGGGGCGGCCCGCGATGCGCGCGACGCCCCCAGGGTGGCGAGCAGCGGCGTGCCGATCAGCGCGGCGCGTCGGGTGAGGTCGAAGGCAGATCCAGCCATGGGGCGGTCCTTGATGCAGGCACGCGGGGAAAGAACAGCAGCGCCACGCCATACAGCAAACCACCGCACAGGAGAACCGTGCTGTATCCGGAATGGATCGCCACCAGGTTGGCCAGCGGCGTGGCCACCACCGAGAACGCCCCGTTCAGCGCCCAGGCCCAGGGCAGGAACCCTGGTCCGACCGCGCCCCCGTCCGCGCCGTGCGTGCCCCACGCCAGCGCCAGCGGGAACAGCATGCCGAGCGCCACCGACACCGGCGCCAGCAGCGCCAGCACCCCGGTCGCGCGCACCGCCCAGGCCAGGTCGAGGGTGGCGAGCATCAGCGGCTGAAGCCCAAGGCCGACCAGCACGCACCACGCCAGGATCACCGCACCCACCGCGCGCAGCCGCCGCACCCGCCCGGCCAGCATGCTGCCCACGCCGGAGCACACCAGCATCCCGGTCAGCACCAGGGAGAACGCCGCCGTCCTGTCCTCCAGGTAGAGGCTGGCGCGGCCGATCAGGAACATCTCGATGAACAGGAAGCCCAGCCCGAGCGAAGCGAAAGTCACTGCCGGCGCCAGCACCCGTCCCGTGCCGCGGATGCGTCCGCCGAACAGCAGCGGCACCAGCAGCACCAGCGCCGCCAGCACCACCGCCTGCAGCAGCACCGCGACGTTGACGAGCTGGCCGATCTCGGCCTGCGGCAGCAGCTCCAGGCGCCGGAGCACCGTGCGAAGGTGCGCGAGGCGCAGGATGTCGTAGGCGAAAGGCCGGTCCAGCGTCGCGGGGCGCAGGTCGAACGCCTCGGACGACAGGGTGGGCTGGCCGGCAAGGATCGCCTGCGCCTCGTCGGCCACCGCGTCGTGCGCGCCCTCGCCGTCCGAGGTGATGGTGCCCTCGTCGAACGAGACCGCCGGCAGGTCGTTGTAGAGCCCGGCACGCGCCGCTGCCACGTCGAGGCCCGGCACGTAGGACACGTCGAACGAGCGGTCGTCGCAGAACCGCCGCAGCACCGCCAGACGGGGCGCGCTCAACCCGTCCGGGCTGACCAGGATGCGCACGTTCCAGGCAGAGCGCACCACCGCCACGTCGAGGGCCGGATTGGCCGCGCCCACGGCGGCCAGCGCGTCGCGCACCGCCGCGAGGCCGCGCAGCGCGTAGGCCGGCAGGTCGCGGATCGACACCGGGATCGACAGCAGCCCGCCCGGCCGCAGCGCCCGCAAATCCGATGCCAACGCCTCCTTGGTGAAGGCGGCCTCGCCCGCCTCCGCGGAGTCCGCGAAGTCCGAGGAGATGTCCACCAGGTCGTAGAGGTGCCCGGACCGCGCCGCCGCCAGCGGGCCGACCCCGGTCAGCCGGAGCGCCGGGTCGTGGTCGGGCGCGGCCTGCGGCCGGCCGTCCTCGCCGCCAAGCCCCTGGCTCGCCAGCTCCTCGCCCGCGAGCCCCTGGCGCACGGCGCGCCGCAGCACTGGGTCGGGCTCGATCGCGGTGACGCGGGACGCGCCAAGCGCCAGGGCGGAGCGGGCGCGGAAGCCGCCGGACGCGCCCATCATCAGTACGTCCGGGCGGTGCAGCAGGGCGTAGGGCAGCGCGTCCAGCCCCGCCCCGGCGTAGCCCACGTCCAGCGCCCCCACGTTCAGCGCCGGGGTGCGCGGCAGGCCGGCGATCCGGCTGCCGTCGCGGTACAGCCCGAGCGTGCTCGGCGGCCCGGGCAGGCCGAGCAGGCCCGCGTCGTTGGACAGGTCGTCGTCCACCCGCTCAGTGAAGTCGTCGAGCAGCTCGTAGAAGCCGCGCGGCGAGCGGACCTGCGACAGCACAGTGCTGCCCTGCACGTGCAGGGGCGCGTAGATCGCCTTGAAGTCGTTGTAGCGCGCAGGGCTGGCCAGCAGCAGCAGCGCCTCCGCCGCGACCAGCGCCACGCAGGCCGCCGGCGCCGACACCCGCGCGCCGCGCGCCGCCAGCCCCGCGCCGGCCAGGAGCGGCAGCAGGGCGGCGACCAGGCCGAACGGCGGCACCAGCCACATCAGCGCCAGGGTGAGCGCCGCGCCCGCGCCCGCGCCCGTCAGGTCGAAGCCGTACACGAGGCCGATCCGACGATCGTCCAGGATGAAGCACACCCCCACGAACAGCCCGGTCAGGAAGAAGAACGGCAGCAGCGCCGCGTAGTACAGCGCGATGTTGCCGACCTGCGGCACCCAGGTCGCCGCGTTCTGCAGTTGCAGCGGGTTGAACGGGTTGCCCGCCGTCAGATGGAAGCCGGCCGCCGCCGCCACCAGCAGCGCCGCCGGCAGCCAGCGCAGCAGCGCCGCGCCGTGCCGCGCCGCCCAGGGCCGCGCCAGGGACAGCGCCACCCCGCTCAGCGCGAAGCCTGCCATCACGATGGAGATCACCCAGTAGCCGTACTCGGACCACTTCGCGACCGCGAAGTAGCGGGTGAGCGCGATCTCGTAGCCCACCGAGGCGGCGGAGACCAGGAACAGCGCGACCCGCATCCGCAGGCCCG
>CAXSES010000046.1:6678-13388 GCA_964236225.1 uncultured Acetobacteraceae bacterium | reverse complement strand
CAAGGCTTGCCCTTTGGCAGATCCCGGCCCTGCCTGCCGCCGGCGCCAATCAGGTCCCGCCGCGCACGTCCTCCGCCACCCTGGCCGTCGGCCTGGGCAGCCGGCCAGGGTCATGTTCCGGTTCAGGCGGATGGCTGTCGGTCGCGCCGGGCGCGGGCCGCCAGGTGACCAGCACCGAGGAGGCCGCGCCGGGGGCGAACGCGACGCTGGCGCCATGGGTGCGGGCGACCTCGCGCACGATCGCCAGGCCGAGGCCTGCGCCCGGCGAGGCGGCCCGCCCCTTGCGGAATCGCTCGAACACCTGTTCGCGCAGCGCGGGAGCGACGCCCGGCCCTGCGTCGGCGACCGCGAGCACGACGTCGCGCCCCGGCGGCGGCCCTGTCCACCCGGACAGGCGGATGGTGCCCTCGCCGTGCACCAGGGCGTTCTCCAGCAGGTTGCGGATCATGTCGCGCAGGTCGGCGACGCGGCCTCGCACGGCGAGCGTGTCGGGCAGCTCGACTTGCAGGCTCCGCCCTGCCTGCTCGACCAGGGGCAGGATGTCCGCCGCCGCCTCGCGGGCCACCCGGGACAGGTTCACCATTCCGGCGCACGTCACGGCGGAGGCCGGGCCGGCCTGCTCCTTGCGGGCAAGGTCGAGGAGCTGGCCGACCAGATGCGTCACCTGCCCCAGCTCGCGCTCGATCGCCGCCCAGTCCGGCCGGCCGAGCTGGCGTGCCTGCTGCAGGCGCAGGCTCAGCACGGTGAGCGGCGTGCGCAGCGCGTGCGCGGCGTCCGCGGTGAACCGCTGCTCCACCGCGTAGGCGCCGGCCAGGCGGTCGAGCGCGCCGTTCACCGCCTCGGCCATGGGCCGGATCTCGCTCGGCAGCAGCGCCGTGGAGATGCGTCCGGCGAGGTTGGCCGGCCCCGCCGCCGCCGCTTCCTGCGAGGCACGGCGCAGCGGCCGCAGGCTCCAGCCGCTGACCAGCCAGACCAGCAGCAGTGCCGCGGCGCCGAACGGCAGCATCATCGCCAGGTCCTGGTAGGGCTCGCGCGCCAGCACGGCGCCGTATGGCAGCAGCACCGCGAGATCGCCGCGCAGGCCGGCGGACAGGTCGGGAAGCAGCGCGCCCATGCGACGCAGCAGCGCCGGGCCGCCCAGCGACGCCGCCAGCGTGGCCGCCACCACCAGAAGCATCGAGAGCGCCAGCCGGCCGCGCAGGCTTCCGGGTGAACGCCTCATGCCAGCGGCTCGCGACACTGGCCTGCAAGCAAGCCAGCCCGGGCTCTGCCCAGGTCCGCCAAAGGCCTGGGTTCTTTGGAAACCTCCTTCCTAGGTGGGGGATTCCAAAGGCGAGCCTTTGGCGGAGTCCAGAGGCAGAGCCTCTGGCCTTGCCTGCCTGACTGGCCACACCCGGGAGCCGCCGGCATCACGCGCCGCGCCACGGCGGCAAATGGCTGGCCGCTCCTGGTTCCGGACCGGGGGCTGGCGCGGCGAGGACGAGGCGGTAGCCGACCCCGCGCGTGGTCTGCACGCCCACGCCGGAGCCGGCCTGGGCGAGCCTGCGGCGCAGTCGCGAGATCGCCGCCTCCAGGGCGTTGGC
Organism: uncultured Acetobacteraceae bacterium; assembly: GCA_964236225.1. Classification (GTDB taxonomy): domain Bacteria; phylum Pseudomonadota; class Alphaproteobacteria; order Acetobacterales; family Acetobacteraceae; genus CAXSEF01. The sequence goes on along the minus strand of CAXSES010000046.1, from coordinate 11,805 downwards.
GCTGACCTCCTGGTCCGCGCCGTACAGGCGGTCCTCCAGCGCGTCCTTGACCACGATCCGGCCCTCGGCGCGGACCAGCTCCTCCAGCACCGACAGCTCGCGCCGGGTCAGCTCCAGGGTCGCGCCGCCGACGGAGGCCGCGCGCAGCACCGGGTCGAAGCCGATGTCGCCGAAGCCGTGCACCGGCGCGCGGCGCGATCCGGGGCGGCGCAGCACGGCGCGCAGCCTCGCGTCCAGCTCTGCGAACTCGAACGGCTTGACCAGGTAGTCGTCCGCGCCCGCGTCCAGGCCGCCCACCCGGTCTGACACCGCGTCGCGCGCGGTCAGGATCAGGGTCGGCGTGTCGATGCGGCCGTGGCCCGCGCGCGAGCGCCGCAGCACCTCCACGCCGTCCATGTCAGGCAGCCCGAGGTCGAGCACCAGCGCGTCGTAGGCCGTCGCCGCCAGCGCCGCGATCGCCGCCTCGCCGCAGCCGACCGCGTCCACCACGAAGCCGCGGCCCGACAGGTGCGCGGCCACGATCTCGCGCAGCGACGGGTGATCCTCGACCAGGAGCAGCTTCATGCCGCGGGACTGCGGGCCGCCTCGCCCCGCGCCGGCCGCGGCGCCGGGAACAGGAAGCGGGCGTCGAGCCTGCGCCAAGGGCCAGTCCCTGGAGTCAGGCCCCGGGATCGATCGGTCTCCGCAGGTCCTGGCTTGTGGCGGGCCCAGGCGGAGCCCGGCCTTGCGCCCCGACAGGTCTGCAACGCTGACATCATGGCGGCCAGCCTCCCAGAAAGCTCCGCGTTCGACCTTTACCGATTAATGACGTTTGCCTTGAGCGGCAGCCGGCATGGACCCGCAAGCAAGGCTGGGCTCCCCCTCCGCTGGCCATTCCAATGGCCCAAGCAGGCCATCGGAACCTTCGGCCAGCTACGCCCAGGCCCGCCCTTGGACCCGGCGCACCTCCAGGGAAGCCGGTCCAGGGGGGCTCCCCCTGGCGGAGTTTGAGGCGGAGCCTCAACCTTGCTGGCCTGGCCGTTCCCGCAAGGCTCCATGCGTCAGCCAGCCTGGCCGCCTGTACCCACCCGACCGTGGCGCTGCCCCCCTGACGCCGCGTTCCCCAGGCGGAGCGCGGTGGTCGCTTGCGCTACCTCAGCTTGAGGATCGCCGTGCGCCGCGCCAGCGCCACGAAGTCGAGCCTGCGGGCATGGGCGCGGACAAAGGCGTCGGGCTCGGCGTCGAGGTCGGTCCAGCGGTCGCCCAGCAGGTAGTCCGACATCGTTCTCAGGTACTGCACTGGCGAGACCGTGGCGCCGCCGCTGTACTGCGTGGCCAGCGCTCCGTAGCTGGTGTCGATGTCTTCCACCACGTAGAAGCCGCCGGCCCGCACGCTCGGCAGCAGCGTCCGCAGGGTCAGGATCTGGTGCGTCCAGACGTGCGAGCCGTCGTCGATCACGATGTCGAAAGGACCGTGCGCGGCGGCCAGAGCCTGCAACTGCGCGGCGTCGGACTGGTCGGCGATCTCCACAGCGATCCGCCCGCCGGCGAACTGCCTCGCGCCCGGGTTGATGTCGACGCCAACCACCCGGGCGTGCGGGAAATACTCCGCCCAGGTTCGCAGCGACTGGCCGGTCCAGACGCCGATCTCCAGGAGGCGCAGCGGGCGGTCGCGCAGCGGGGCGAGGAACGACTCGTAGAGCCGGAGGAAATCGTGGTGCAGCGACGACTTGTCGGTGCCGAAACGGCGGCCGATCGCGTCGAGCGCGGGCCGCGCCGCGCCGGGGTCCGACGTTGCGGCACCCGACGTCGCAGGGTGGTCCGTTCCGGGCGGCAGCATGGCGGTTCAGTAGGTCGGATAGATTCGGGGATAGGTGATCTGGTCGGCGGGCCCCGGTGCGCTCGGCGCGCCCCTCTTGCCGCAGCCCGCCATCAGGGCGAGCGCCAGCAGCGCCGCCAGCCATCGGGCGCGGCGCGTCATGTTCCCCGCCCGGACGGCGCAGACGGCGCGGCGTCGCCTTCCAGCGCCGCCTGCCAGCGGGCGGCCTCGCGTGCCACGTTGGCGGGCGCGGTGCCGCCGTGGCTGGTGCGCGAGGCGATCGAGGAATCGACGGTGAGCACGCCGAAGACGTCGGCGGTGATGCCGGGCTCCTCCACCTGCATCTCGGCCAGGCTCAGCGCGGCGAGGTCGACGCCGCGCGCCTCCGCCCTCGCGACCAGGCGGCCGGTGACGTGGTGGGCGCTGCGGAACGGCAGGCGCAGCACGCGCACCAGCCAGTCCGCGAGGTCGGTCGCCGTGGAGTGGCCGGAGGCGGCGAGATCGCGCATCCGTGCGGTGTCGGGCCGTAGGTCGCGGACCATGCCGGCGATCGCGGCGAGGGCCAGGGCGAGGGCGTCGGCGGCGTCGAACACGCCCTCCTTGTCCTCCTGCGTGTCCTTGGCGTAGGCGAGCGGCAGGCCCTTCATCACGGTGAGCAGGCCGACCAGGCTGCCCACGATGCGCCCGGTCTTGGCGCGGGCCAGCTCTGCGGCGTCGGGGTTGCGCTTCTGCGGCATGATCGAGGAGCCGGTGGTGAAGGCGTCGCTCAGGCGCACGAAGCCGAACGGGGCGGAGCACCACATCACGATCTCCTCGGCCAGCCGGGAGAGATGGACGGCGCAGATCGAGGCGGCGGCAAGGAACTCCAGGGCGAAATCGCGGTCGGAGACGGCGTCGAGCGAGTTGGCGCTGGGGCGGTCGAAGCCCAGGGCGGCGGCGGTCATCGCGCGGTCGATCGGGAACGAGGTGCCGGCGAGCGCCGCGGCACCCAGCGGGCACTCGTTGAGGCGCCGCCGCGCGTCGGCGAAGCGGCCGCGATCGCGGGCCAGCATCTCGACGTAGGCCAGCAGGTGGTGGCCGAAGGTCACGGGCTGCGCGGTCTGCAGGTGGGTGAAGCCGGGCATCGGGTCGGCGGCGTGCTCCGCCGCGCGACTGGCCAGCGCCGCCATCGCTGCCGCGAGCTGGGCGTCGAGCGCGTCGATCGCGTCGCGGACCCAGAGGCGGAAATCGGTGGCGACCTGGTCGTTGCGGCTGCGCGCGGTGTGCAGGCGGCGGCCGGGGTCGCCGACGCGCTCGGACAGGCGCGCCTCGATGTTCATGTGCACGTCCTCCAGCGCCGACTGCCAGTCGAAGCGGCCGGCCTCGATCTCTGCGGCGATGGCGACAAGGCCGTCGCGGATGGCGGCCTCGTCCTCTGGCGCGATGATTCCGGTGCGCGCGAGCATGGCGGCGTGGGCGAGCGAGCCGCGAATGTCCTGGCGCCACAGGACGCGGTCGAAGCCGACTGAGGCGTTGATCTCCTGCATGATCGCCGACGGGGCGCCGGCGAAGCGGCCGCCCCACTGGAGGTTGGCGCCTGTCCCGGCACTGGCTGCCCGGACGCTGCTTTCCCGGGCGTCGCGCCCCTGGACATTGCCGCAAGCCTGCCGACACTCTTGGTCGGCGTCGGGGCCTGAAGGCGTCATGCCGGCATCGGCCACTCCAGGACCGCTCTCACCGGGGTTGCGCAGGAGGTGGGCCGGCGCGTGCTTGGCATCAGTTGGGGACATACGCACCATGGCTCGGATCATGCGCCGCACCGTGCTGGCGGCCGGCGGGACGGTACTCGGCGCGCTCGCCGGGCGCAAACTGGCCCAGCTCCGCGTGGCGCCGGCGGCGGCGCAGGCGAGGATCTCCGGCGTCGGCGGCGAGGCCGACGCTCCGGGCCTGGGCGGCCTGGCCGGGATGGCGCGCATGGACCCGCCGGCGCCGCTGCCCGTGTTCGGCTTCACCGCGTCCGACGGCCGCGTGCTGCGCGTCGCGGACTACACCGGGGGCAACGGGCGCGGGGCGGTGCTGAACTTCTGGGCGACCTGGTGCGCGCCGTGCGTCGCCGAGATGCCGTCGCTGGCCTTGCTGGGTCGCGCGCTGGAGGCGGACCGCATCGCAGTGCTGCCGATCTCTGCGGACCGCGGCGGAGCAGGCGTGGTGACGTCGTTCTTCCGCAACCACGGGATCGAGGGGCTGCCGGTGCTGCTCGATCCTGGCAGCGAGGCGGTGCACGCGCTGCGGCTCGGCGGGCTGCCGACCACGGTGCTGGTGGGGGCGGACGGGCTGGAGCGCGGGCGGCTGGAAGGCTCGGCGGACTGGGGGAGCTCGGAAGCGGCCAGGATGGTGCGCGAGATGCTGGCGTAGGAAGGCCAGGGGCTCTGCCCCCATGCTTGGAGGCGGGGACCCCGCCAAAGGCTCGCCTTTGGAAACCTGGGTTCAGGTTCTTTCCGGTTGCGCCGGGTCCAGGGGCGGCTCGGCCCTGGCGGGTCCCCGCTTCCAGGACGTGGGGCAGAGCCCTGGCCTTCCCTACAGCCGCGGCGCCTGGACCATGGCCATCAGTTCCTGTCGGGTCGAGCGGTTCTCCCGGAAGACGCCGAGCATCCGGCTGGTGACCATGCTGACCCCGGTCTTGTGCACGCCGCGGCAGCTCATGCACTCGTGCACCGCCTCGATGATGACCGCGGTGCCGTGCGGGCGCAGCACCGCCTGGATGGTGTCGGCGATCTGGGCGGTGAGCTTCTCCTGGATCTGCAGGCGGTGGGCGAAGGCGTCGACCAGGCGGGCCAGCTTGCTGATGCCGACGACGCGGCGGTCAGGCAGATAGGCGACGTGGGCGCGGCCGACGATGGGCACCATGTGATGCTCGCAATGGCTTTCCAGGCGGATGTCGCGCAGCAGCACGATCTCGTCGTAGCCCTCGACCTCGGCGAAGGTGCGCTCCAGCAGGGCGACCGGGTCCTCGCCGTAGCCGCGGTAGAACTCCTCGTAGGAGCGCGCCACCCGGGCGGGAGTTTCGAGCAGGCCCTCGCGCAGGGGATCGTCGCCGGCCCAGCGGATCAGCGTGCGCACCGCGGCCTCGGCCTCCTCGCGGGTGGGGCGGACGGCAAGATCGTCGGTCACGGGATGGTCCTCCGGTGGGTGGCGCAGAGTGCGCTCGCACCTGCGCGCGACATGGACCCACGATTGAGCCGGGTTCCCGCGAGCGGAAAGAGGAATCCGGCTGATGCGAGGCAGGCGGCAGCGATACCTGCGCCTGGATGCGCCAACGTTAACATCCTGGCAAGCAAAGTATGTCACAA
>CAXSES010000046.1:0-6578 GCA_964236225.1 uncultured Acetobacteraceae bacterium | reverse complement strand
TACCTGCGCCTGGATGCGCCAACGTTAACATCCTGGCAAGCAAAGTATGTCACAAATAAGAGAACAGTGAAAAATTTCCTGTCGCGATCTCAGGAACGGTATGAACATCATGTCCGAAAGCCTTTCCATGACTGCCTACCCCACGGCTGCCGGCAGTGTATGCGCCGCGTTCCCGTTGCTTCTCGCGCCCTGGCTGCCGGCGGCGGGACCGGGCGGCGCCGCAGTGGGCGGGGTTCGCACGGACATCCCGGCCGCAGCGGTAGTCGCGACAACCCACATGGAGTTGGCGTCGAGCGGCTGGAGTTGACCCGCCCAGCCAGGCGCGATGTAGCGGCCGCGCTGGTCTCGTAACGACGGTTCCGATGCGCGACTGGCAGGGCAGGCGAGGCTAGAGGCTCTGTCTCAGGTCTCGCCCAAGGCCTGCCTTTGAACTCCATTTTCCTGGACCGCGTCCTGACAGCAGGTTGATGGTTGGCTGCGAGCGTGTGCTCCCGGAGGAATTGCGACGTCCGGACCGATCAGGCCGGTTGTCCGGGGAGGCTTGAGAAGTGGGTTCTCAGAGGCCTTCGGCTGGCGGGTCTGGGCGGAGCTTCAGTCTTGCTTGCCGGCAGGTTAGTGGGCCTGCGTATGCTATCCAACAGCCGCGTGCCTTGGCCTGTCAGCAAGCAAAGCTGGGCGCTCCCTCCGCCTGCCATTTCAACGGCCCAAGAGGGCCGTCGGAACCTTTGGCAGGCTCCGCCCAAACCCGCTCCTGCTTCAAGGCGGGAGGCGAGCCGCCCCTGGACCGGCTTTCTGGGAAGGCAGGTTCAGGGCCTCGAACTTGCTTCGACGTTCACTTCAAGGAGCGGTTGGCATCAGGTTCTGTCCAGCGCACGCAGCCGGATGGCATTGAACGCGATGCTGATCGGCCGGCTGTCGAGGTTGAGCCCAAGGTCGCGCGGCGACGCGGTCACCGGATGGTCGAACCGCAGGGCCAGCGTCGGACCGGCAAGGCACGCCTCAGGCAGCAGGCAGGCATAAATTGCGGTCCAGCCCACGGCGAAGCGGCGCAGCTCCACCCCGTTGACGCTCACGGTGAGCGGCCGCGACCGCAGATGCGGCGGCAGCAGCGTCGTGCCGAGCACCAGTTCCATCCGGATCGGCCCCGCCGCCTCCGGTCGCGGCAGGATCAGCGTGCTCTGTGGGCCAAGCGTCCAGACAAGGGCACCCTCCGGATCGCTCCAGCCGTTCTCGCGGCAGGTGAGGATCGGCGGCTCCAGGTTGAACACGTGCTCGAACAGCAGGCGGCCGATGGCGGGGTCGTGGCGCTCCGGCCCGCCGTCGTCGGAAATTTGCGTTCGGGCAGCGACCGCCGGGCGCAGCGTGGCCTCGATCTCTGCCAGGAACTCGTCCGCGGTGCGCACCGGATCACGCAGCCGGAAGCTGTTCTGGAAGCCGGGCTGCATCGGCTCTGGGACGAGATCGTCCTCCGGATAGAAGACAAGGCTGAGCCCGTCATTGGCCCGGTCGAGCAGTTCCTGGTTGCTCAACTGCACCTTGGTGAAGGACAGCGCCATCGTGGCGCGGCCAGGCGCGAATATCGCCGTGTGCATGGCCGAGCCGGCAAGGCCGGTGATCAGAGAGGCGTCGCGGAACAGCCTGACCTGCTCGGCGAAGCTGAGCCGCTCCGGGCTCACGATCCGCACGCCGCGCTGCTCCAGCCGCTCGCAGAACTCCGCCTCGTTGGCGAGGCGCGACACGCCGTCGCGAAGCCGCATCTTGGACAGGAACACCGGGGCTTCGTGGGTCTGCCGCGGCAGCGACGCCGTGAGCAGCGCGCCCAGCCGGTTGCACAGCCCCGCGAACACCCGATGGGAGAAATTGTGCTCCTCGATCGCGGGCGAAGGCACCACGATGCGCCGTATGCGCGTCGGCGCGGCGAAGCAGACCACGTTGTCCGCTCCCAGCCCAAGCTGGCCCAGGATGTCGCGCAGGAACGGCGTGTCGAGCACCGCCTCGACCGGCCCGGCGTTCAGGATGACGTAGCGCCGGCGGGGGTCGGGAGCGAAGCGCAGCGCCCAGAGCCGCGCCATGCTGCTCATGATGAAATGCCCGAAATGCCCGGTCAGGATGCCGAGGAACAGGTAGTCGTCGTCCGGCGCATGCTCGAAGCGTGTGGCGTCGAGCGGGGTGGTGTATGCTTCCGCGGCGACCGGGTCCGGCGTGGCCCGGAACGTGGCCGCGGCTGTCACCAGCTTGCGGGCGCGGTCGTAGAGGCCGGGCGACGCGCCCTCCGTGCCGTAAGGCACGCACAGCACATCGTCGTAGGTCGCGAGCATCGGGTCGTGCTCGATCAGAGTCGTGGAGCCATACAGCTCGGTGCAGCGCCTCAGCGGCATTGGGGGCTGCTCATGATGCGGACCGCCTTAGCCGTGGGTATGCCGGAAGGCAAGGCCGGATGGTGTTCGGCAGCGGGTCGGTTTGACCTGCGCCAGCGGCAGAAAGCGGGCGGGCCTGAAACTCCGCCTCCAGGTGCGGACTTCAAACTCGACCAAAGGCTCGCCCTTGGAAACCAGCACTTGAGTTGTGCCGGGTCCAGGGGCGGCTCGCCCCTGGCGGGTCTGGGCGGAGCCCAGCCTTGCTTGCCTGAACGCCCGCCGCATTCGGCCGTCGGCATGATGCCAAAGGCCTTGGGTTCCGATCTGCCAGCGCAAGGCCAGGGCTCTGCCCCACGTCCTGGAAGCGGGGACCCGCCAGGGGGAGCCCCCCTGGACCGGCCTCCTCTTGGAGAACGGTTCTAGGGGCCCTGCCTTTGGCGGAGTCTCCGCTTCCCGGCATGGGCATGGCCCAGCCCTGCCTGCTTCGCCGGCAGGGTTGAGGCGCTACTGGACCCGCAATCCGTGCAGGTCGCGCCCATTCTGGTCCAGCACCAGAGAGACCGCGCGCCCCGAGGAGTCGAAGGCGAAGTCCAGCCGCGCGTTGACCTGCTTGAAGAAGAACCGCCCGTCGCCGGCGTAGAAGATCTCCAGCGGGCGCTGCCCCGTGGTCTGCACGAACAGGCGGTCGCCGAGCCGGGCCACGTCGAGCATGAACACCGGCGCCACCGAGTACAAGCCCACGTAGGCGTCGAGCCGGGCCGGGTCGATCGGCGCCTGGCGCGGTAGGCTGGCGAGCGGCGACTCGGGGTCGATCAGGTGCAGCCCGATGTCGTCCAGGCCCGGCGGCACCTGGGCGTTGCCCAGCACCAGCGCGCAGCGTCCGGAACCGCGCGACCAGCCGGCATAGGAGGAGAAGCCGCCGGTGCCGCCGTTCTTCCACACCACCTCGCCGCCGGGCCGGCGGGTGACCAGCCAGCCCAGCGCCGCGTCGGTGGCGGGCGTATCGGCACGGCGGCGCGTCCTGAGCAGGGCATCGAAGGCGGGGGCGAGCGGCGTCGCTGTGCGCCCGCTGGCGGCCGAGAGGAAGGCGAGCAGGTCGCGCGCGGTGGAGCGCAGGGCGCCGGCGCCGGCGAGCGTGGGCAGCGACCAGGGCTCCACCGGCACCAGCGCCGCGTCGTGCCCCACCGCGCGCCGCAACCTCATGCCGGCGTCGAGCGTGATCGCGGTGCTGTCTAGCCCGAGCGGGCGGCAGATGCGCCCACGCACCAGCTCCTCGAAGCCGGAGTCGGCCCGCAGCGCAAGGGCATGGCCGAGCAGGCCGTAGCCGAGGTTGCTGTACTCGTAGGCGGTGCCTGGGGTACGGGTCAGCGTGGTGTGGTCCAGGACGTCGTAGAGCTGCCCCAGAGTGTAGTCGGCGTAAGGGTCGCCGGGGTCGGCAGGGTGGAAGTTGCCCGGCATCCGCGGCAGGCCCGAGCTGTGCGTCGCCAGGTCGAGCAGGGTAATCGGCGTCTCGCCGAAGCGCGGCACATGCACCGTGGCGGGCAGCAGCTGCGCCACCGGCTCGTCCCAGGCGACGGCGCCTCGCAGCGTCATGTCTGCGAGCAGCAGCGCGGTGAACACCTTGGTGATCGAGCCGATCTCGAACACCGTGTCGATGTCGGGGACGCGCGGGTCCGCCTCGTCCAGCCGGCCGCGCCCGACCACATGGTGCTCGCCCTGCGCGGTGATCACAGCGGCGACGATGCCGACGCTGCGGCGGTCCTCGTCGATCCTCTCGCCCAGGATCGCGCCGATCGCCGTGTCGTCCGGGAGGCTGGAGTCGCTGGTGGTGGCGGCGCCGAGCGTCGGCGCCAGGGCGGTCGACAGGCCGGAGATCAGGAAGGATCGTCGCCGCATCAGGGGTGCCCCGGTTCCGGCACCATCAGGACACGTCGGCACTCACCGGGGCAAGCATCCGCCGTGGCAGAACTGAGTCGCGACGATCACTGTCGCGGGGGCAGGTTCGACCAGACCCGTAATCCGAGGGGCGGTGGAGACTGGCCGCGGCCCGGGATGACGAACGACTTCGTCAAGAGCTGCGCCCTCGGAGCGGCTTTCTCGGGAAAGGGCCTCCAAAGGGCCGTGCTTGAGGGAGGAGGCCTCCCTTGGGTCTGGGCAGGGCCCGGCCCTGCCTGCTTCGGCGCTATTCGGCGGCGTCGACCGGCACCGGCTTCGTGGCCGGCCTGGAGTGGCGCAGTTCGGCCATCTTGTCCTGAACGTGCTTGCTGAACACGAACTCGGCGGGGCGCTGGTTGTCGAGGCTGATCTCGGGGGCCATCGGGCCGTCGGTGCGCGGGCCACGCAGAGCCACCATCATGGTCTTGATCGGGCTCTTGACCGCGTCCATCACGGCGGTGCTCTCGTAGCCGGAGTGCACCATGCAGTCGGCGCATTTCTCGTAGTTTCCGGTGCCGTACTTGTCCCAGTCGGTGGTGTCCATCAGTTCGCGGAACGTGCTGGCGTAGCCCTCGCCGAGCAGGTAGCAGGGGCGCTGCCAGCCGAACACGTTGCGGGTCGGCTTGCCCCACGGCGTGCAGTGATAGGTCTCGTTGCCGGCGAGGAAGTTCATGAACAGCGGCGACTGGGTGAACTTCCAGCCGCGACCCTTGCCACGGGCCAGGATATCCCGGAACAGCTGCTTGGTCTTCTGACGCGACAGGAAATGCGCCTGGTCGGGAGCGCGCTCATAGGCGTAGCCGGGCGAGGTCATGATGCCGTCCACGCCCATCGCCATCACTTCGTCGAAGAACTTCGCGACCCGGTCAGCCTGAGCGCCGTCGAACAGCGTGCAGTTGATCGACATCCTGAAGCCGCGCTGCTTGGCCTTGCGGATCGCGGCGACGGCGCGGTCATACACGCCGTCCTGGTCGACGGCGGCGTCGTGCATCGCCTTGTCGCCGTCGAGGTGGATGTCCCAGGAAAAGTAGGGGTGCGGCTCGTACTGGTCCATCTTCTTCTCGAGGAGCAGCGCGTTGGTGCAGAGGTAGACGAACTTCTTCTTGGCCAGGATGCCGCGCACGATCTCGGGCATCTCCTTGTGCAGCAGCGGCTCGCCGCCGGCGATCGCCACGACGGGCGCGCCGCACTCATCCACCGCGCCCAGGGCGTCGGCGACGGAGACGCGCTGGTTGAGGATCTCGGTGGGGTAGTCGATCTTGCCGCAGCCTGAGCAGGCCAGGTTGCAGCGGAACAGCGGCTCCAGCATCAGCACCAGGGGGTAGCGCTTGCGGCCGGCGAGATGCTGGCGAACGACGTAGGCGCCGACGCGCAGCACCTGCTTCATGGGAACGGACATGGCGTCTCTCCTGGACCTCAACCCGCAAGGCGGGCCTGCGCAAAGCCGCACGGGGCGACGCTGCCACGACCGCGTCGGCCGGCCGACGCTTGCACAACGACGGGGCCGTCCGGGCGGGTGACAGCACGGAGTCGGCAACGACTCCCCGCACGGGAAGGCTTGGCTGGCCAGCCATCGAAGGTTTGTATGGCACTGCGGCGGCACTCCGGCAATGCCGCGACCGCACCCGCCCGGGGCTTTCGCATTTGGAGCACGCCCGCCGAGTTCGGCCTGCCAGCGGGGTTCCCGTGGAGCCAGCCTCGGCGAAAAGGCTGGAACAGGACCCCGCCGAGCCTGTCGGGGCGCCCGAAGATCCGTATGCGATCACCCTGCGCACCCGCCGATTCGCCGTCGTCGCAGCAGCGTCTGCTGGCAGGATTGTGATGCAGGTCTCACCGCGATGCCGCACGATGCGGCGGGGGAGGCCTGTGTTCGAGCAACAGGTGCGGCTCCTGCCGCGCGTTTGCCTGCGGCAGCGGCGTCGACGTGCAGCCTGGCATGCACGGCGGAAGGGACGCAGGCCTGGCGGTGCGGCGACCACGACATGCTGTTGCACATGCTGTTGCATATCGGCATCAGCCGCACCCGGGCTGGTCAGCCATGCGACCTGCCGGTTGAATAACAGTCTGGGTGGTGCGTTCCCTGCTGTGGGCGGCACGTCTGCGGATCCGCGAGGGGCTCGCAGGACCGCAGTTCGCCACCGGTCGGATGCGGGACGCTTTCCGGAAGCGGCGTGTGGTGTCATATCGGACGCCGCGGGCTGAGGGATGGGGTTGTTGGAGGTGCGTATCTTGGATCGGGTCTTGGGATGACGCCTATTTTGGACCGTGTTCGTGTCCCGTCTGACA
>CAXSES010000045.1:5675-13536 GCA_964236225.1 uncultured Acetobacteraceae bacterium | reverse complement strand
CTGGCCTTCCAGACCGAGGCACGCCCCCAGGCGCGCCGGCCTACCGCCTGCGGGCGTCCTGCTGTATAGCCGTCGGACTGTGTCACAGGCGTCGCGGGAACCCCGGCCATGAGCCCAATCACGAGCCTCTCGCGCGCGCTGCTCGGCGCGGCCCTGCCCTGCTCCCTGCTGCTCTGCGGCTGCGCCACGCTCGACTCGATCGTGCCGTGGAAGACCGGCGGGGACACGTCGTTCCAGAAGGTCGACCTGACCAAGGAGACGCCGGAGCAGCTCTACAACAACGGGGTGGATGCCCTGAACCGCAAGGATTACGGCGTCGCCGTGACCCAGTTCGACGCGGTGCAGCAGAACTACCCCTACTCGCCCTGGGCGGTGAACGCGCAGCTCATGGACGGCTACGCGGAGTACCTGCGCAACCACTACAGCGAGGCGATCGCGCAGCTCGACCGCTACGTCCAGCTCCACCCGGCGAGCAAGGACACCGCCTACGCCTACTACCTGCGCGCGCTCAGCTTCTACGAGCAGGTCGCCGACGTGCAGCGCGACCAGAAGGGCACCCAGGAGGCGATGGCGGCGCTGCAGGAGGTGGTCAACCGCTACCCCGACAGCGCCTACGGCCGCGACGCCCGGCTCAAGGTCGACCTGTGCCGCGACCACCTGGCCGGCAAGGAGATGGAGGTCGGCCGCTACTACGAGAAGCAGCAGCTCTACGCCGCGGCGATCGGCCGCTTCCAGCGCGTGGTCGACAACTACCAGACCACGAACCACGTCCCGGAGGCGCTGCATCGCCTCACCGAGATCTATCTCAGGCTCGGCCTGACCGACCAGGCGCGCAGGACGGCCTCCGTGCTCGCCTACAACTACCCTGGCAACCGCTGGTACCAGGATAGCTGGAACGACCTGGTGGCGCAGAACCTGGTGCAGGGCAGCCAGATCGGCACGGCCGACCCGAACACGAAGTCGAGCCTGGTCGCGCGCACCTTCGGCTGGATCTTCTGAGCGCCGCCGGCGAGGCCTCCCCATGCTGAGCGCCCCACGCCGGCAGACCCCACGCCGGCAGACCCCACGCCGGCAGGCCCCACGCCGGCAAATCCCACACTGGCGAACCCCACGCCGGCGGGTGCAGGCCGACAGCGCGATGCCGGCGCCGCCGTGCTGACCGCCCTGGCGATCCGCGACGTCGTTCTGATCGAGCGTCTGGACCTGGGGTTCGGCGCAGGGCTGACCGTGCTGACCGGCGAGACCGGCGCGGGCAAGTCGATCCTGCTCGACAGCCTCGGGCTGGCGCTCGGCATGCGCGCGGATGCCGGGCTGGTGCGCACCGACGCGGCGCAGGCCTCGGTGGTGGCCAGCTTCGCGGTGCACGCGGAGCACCCGGCGCACGCCCTGCTGGAGGAGGGCGGGATCGCCGCGGAGCCGGGCGAGGAGATCGTGCTGCGCCGCAGCGTGGCCAGCGACGGACGCTCGCGCGCCTTCGTCAACGACCAGCCGGTGGGCGTGACGCTGCTGCGACGCCTGGGCGCGCTGCTGGTCGAGGTGTCGGGGCAGCACGACCAGATGGGGCTCGCCGACCCCGCCACCCACGTCATGCTGCTCGACAGCTACGGCGTGCCGTCCACGCTGCGCCGCGAGGTCGCCACCCGGCACCGCGTCTGGCGCGACGCCTCGCACGCCCTGCGCCAGGCGCGCGAGGCGATCGCCGCGGCGGAGCGCGAGGAGGACTGGCTGCGCCACACAGTGGACGAGCTGGAGGTGCTCGCGGTGCGGCCCGGCGAGGAGGACTCGCTCGCCGCAGACCGCCAGCGACTCCAGCAGGGCGAGCGCCGGGGCGAGGCGATCGCCGCCGCGCTCTCCGAGCTGACCCCGCGCGACCGTCGCAGCAGCGGGCCGGCGGCGGCGCTGCGCGCGGCGTCGCGCGCGCTCGGCCGGCTGGCGCCCGCCGGCGCAGGGGACGCGCAGGCCGCCCCCGCGCTGGCCGCGCTGGAGCGGGCGGAGGAGGCGCTGGCGGAGGCGGAGACCCTGCTCAGCCGCCTCGGCCGCGACGCCGAGGCCGACCCGCGCGCCCTGGAGGCCACGGAGGAGCGGCTGTTCGCGCTCCGCGCCGCGTCGCGCAAGCACTCGACGCCGGTCACCGGCCTGCCGGATCTGCTGCGCTCGCTGCAGGGCCGGCTCCAGGCGCTGGAGACGGGGGCCGCCAGCATCGTGGCGCTGGAGGCGGAGGCGCAGGCGGCGCGCGCGTCCTACGACGCGGCGGCCCTGCGGCTGAGCCAGGCGCGCGAGGCGGCGGCGCAGCGCCTGGCGGGCGCGGTGGGCCGCGAGCTGCCGCCGCTGCGCCTGGACCGCGCCCGCTTCTTCGCCGAGATCGTCAGGCTCCCGCCGGAGCAGGCCGGGCCGCTGGGCATGGAGACGGTGCGCTTCCTGATCGCCACCAACCCCGGCCAGGCGCCAGGCCCGCTCGGCCGCGTGGCCTCGGGCGGCGAGCTGTCGCGGCTGATGCTGGCGCTCAAGGTGGTGCTGGCCAGCGGCTCGCCGGTGCCGACCCTGGTGTTCGACGAGGTCGATGCCGGCATCGGCGGCGCCACGGCGGCGGCGGTGGGGGAGAGGCTGTCGCGGGTGGCGGAGGGCGTGCAGGTCCTGGTGGTGACGCACTCGCCGCAGGTGGCGGCGCGGGGGGCGTCGCACCTGATGGTGGCCAAGCGGGAGACGCGCGGGCGCACGGAGACGCGCGTGCTGCCGCTCGACGGCGGGCAGCGCCGGGAGGAGATCGCGCGGATGCTGGCGGGCGAGACGGTGACGGAGGCGGCGAGGGCGGCGGCGGACAGCCTGCTGGGGGCCGCGTGAGAAGGCCAGGGGCGCTGCCCCCATGTCCTGAAGCGGGGGACCCCGCCAAAGGCAGGGCCTTTGGAAGCCATCCGTTTGGGCCTGTGCTTATTTGCGCGGGTCTGGGGGCGCTGCCCCCAGCGGGTCCAGGGCAGAGCCCTGGCCTTCCTTCCCGATGACCCGCACCTCCGCCGAGGTCGCGCCCGAGGAACTCAACGCCGACGAGGCCGCCGCCGAGCTGGCATCGCTCGCCGCGGAGATCGCGCGCCACGACCGCGCCTACCACGAGCGCGACGCGCCGGAGATCACCGACGCGGCGTATGACGCGCTGCGGGCGCGCAACGCAGCGATCGAGGCGCGCTTCCCGGCGCTGATCCGCGCGGACAGCCCCTCTGCGCGGGTGGGCGCCGCGCCGGACGGGGGCTTCGCCAAGCTGGCGCATCTCGTGCCGATGCTCAGCCTGGACAACGTGTTCGATCCTGAGGGCTTCGCGGAGTTCGGCGCGCGGGCGCGGCGCTTCCTCGGGCTGAAGGAGGGCCCGCTGCCGCTGGTGGGCGAGCCGAAGATCGACGGGCTGTCGATCTCGCTGACCTACCGCGACGGCCGGTTCTCGCGCGGCGCCACCCGCGGCGACGGCAGCACCGGCGAGGACGTCACCGCCAACCTGCGCACCATGGACGCCGTGCCCCGCCGCCTGGCGGGCGAGGCGCCCGCGCTGATCGAGATCCGCGGCGAGGTGTTCATGACCAAGGCGGACTTCCTGGCGCTGAACGCCGCTCAGGCCGAGGCGGGCGGCCGCACCTTCGCCAACCCGCGCAACGCCGCGGCCGGCTCGCTGCGCCAGCTCGACGCGAAGGTCACGGCGGGGCGCAGGCTCGGGCTGTTCGCCTACGCCATGGGCCAGGCCAGCGCGGCGCCGGCCGAGACGCACTGGGCCTGGCTGGAGCAGCTTCGCGTCTGGGGCTTTTCGGTGAACCCGCTGTCCGAGCGGCTGGAGGACGAGGGGCGCGCGGCGGCGTTCCAGGAGCGCATCGGGCTGGAGCGCGCCGGGCTGGACTACGACATCGACGGCGTCGTCTACAAGGTCGACGCGCTGGCCCTGCAGCGCAGGCTCGGCTTCGTGGGGCGGGCGCCGCGCTGGGCCACGGCCTGGAAGTTCCCGGCGGAGCGGGCGACCACGGTGCTCGAGGCCATCCACATCCAGGTCGGGCGCACCGGGGCGCTGACGCCGGTGGCGTGGCTCGCGGCCATCAACGTGGGCGGCGTGCTGGTGACGCGCGCCACGCTGCACAACGAGGACGAGATCGCCCGCCTCGACGCCCGCGTCGGCGACACCGTGGTGCTGCAGCGCGCCGGCGACGTGATCCCGCAGGTCGTCTCCGTGCTCGTGGAGCGCCGCCCCGAGGGCGCCGTCGCGTGGGCGCCGCCGGAGTCGTGCCCCGCCTGCGGCAGCGCCGCGACCAGGGCGGCGGACGAGGTGGTGCGGCGCTGCTCCGGCGGGCTGGTGTGCCCGGCGCAGGCGATCGAGCGGCTGGTGCACCTGGCCTCGCGCCTCGCGTTCGACATCGAGGGCCTGGGCGAGAAGACGATCCGCGAGTTCCACGATTCCGGCCTGATCGCCGAGCCCGCCGACATCTTCCGCCTGCGCGACCACGAGGCCGCGATCGCGGCGCGCGAGGGCTGGGGCGAGGTGTCGGCGCGGCGTCTCCTGGCGGGGATAGAGGCGCGGCGCACGATCGGGCTGGCGCGCTTCGTCTACGCGCTGGGGATACGCCGCATCGGCGAGCAGAACGCGCGGCTGCTGGCGCGGCACTACGGCTCGTTCGCGCAGTGGCGGGCGCAGATGCTGGCGGCGACCGAGATCGGCTCGGACGCGCGCCTCGCGCTCGGCTCGATCCTGCGCATAGGCCCGGCGATCGCCCAGGAGCTGGCGGAGTTCGTGGCAGAGCCGCGCAACGTCGCCAGCATGGACGCGCTGGCCGCCCAGCTCGCGATCGAGGACGAGGTGGCGCCGGAAGGCGGCGCGCTCGCCGGCAAGCTGGTGGTGTTCACCGGCAGCCTCGCGCGCATGACCCGGCCCGAGGCCAAGGCGCGGGCGGAGGCGATGGGCGCGCGGGTCACGGACAGCGTGTCGCGCAGGACCGACCTGGTGGTGCTCGGCGCGGACGCAGGCTCGAAGGCGAAGAAGGCGGCGGAGCTGGGCGTGCGCACGGCGAGCGAGGCGGAGTGGCTGGCGCTGGCGGGGGTCGAGGCGGCCGGAGAGAAGGAAGGCGAAGGCCAGGGCTCTGCCCTGGACCCGCCAGGGGCAGCGCCCCTGGACCTGCACACGTAAGGACAGACGAGGGATGCCGCCGGCCCAGGTCGGGGTTTCCAAAGGCGAGCCTTTGGCGGAGTTTGAGGCAGAGCCTCAACCTTGCCTGCTTTTTCCTAAGACTTCGCCAGCCAGGCCGCGAACCTCTGCTCCAGCCGCGCCTGGTTGTCGTGCCAGAACGGCTCGTCCACCGGCAGGGCGGCGCCCAGGTCCGGCGTGTCCGTGGCCGCGTCGCGCGCGTCGTCCCTGGGCGCGGCGGGCCGGGTGACAGGCAGCCACGGCACCAGGGCCGCGAGCGCCGCCTGGCGGACCGGGTCGGATGCGAAGGCGAGGAGGTGCTCCGCGTCGGCGATGTTCGGCGTGCCCTTCACCACCGCCCAGCCCTCGACCTGGAGCAGGCTGTGGTTCCACTGCAGGCCGAAGCTGCTGTGCCCGGCGCGGTTGCTCTCCACGATGACCCGGCTGTCCGCGGAGGTGAACAGCACCGCCCCGGAGCCGATCAGGGTCGGGGCGTCGGCGGCCGAGTCGTACCACACGACGTAGGGGCGGAGCTGGTCGAGCTTGCGGAAGGCGCGGTCCACGCCGGCGTCGTTGTGCAGGGTGGCGTAGACGTCGCCCGGCGCCACGCCGTCGGCGAGCAGCGCGATCTCCAGGGTCTGGCGCGCGCCGCGCAGCAGGCCGCGCTTGCCGGGGTGCTTGGCCACGTCCCAGAAATCGCCCCAGCTCGGCACGCCGGCGAACTTCTCCGTGTTCCAGGCCAGCACCGTGCCCCAGGCCAGCGCCGGCACGCCGCACTCGCCGGGCGCAGGCACGACGAAGCGGTCGCGGCCGAGCAGCTTCGCCACGTCCAGTCGCTCCAGCAGGCCGCCCGCGCAGGCCTCGGACAGGGTGGCGCTGTCCGCGAGCACCATGTCCAGCTCCGCCAGGCCGTCGCGCAGCGCGACGATGCCGCCAGGCCACGCCGGCTCCAGGACGGCCAGGCCGGTCTCGGCGCCGAACGGCTGGAGCACGGCCTGCCGCAGCGCTGCGCGGAGCGGCGCGTCGACCGCCACGGCGAGGTCGCGGGCGCGGGCGGTGCCGAGCGCGGCAAGGCAGCAGCCCATGGCGAGCCATGTCCGGAACAGCGTCACGTCATGGCCTCCCCGGCGCCCAGCCCATTCCAGGATAGCGTCGGGTGGCGGGGCGTCGCAACGTCGCCCCCCAAAGGCCGGCGGCACGGCCCGCAACGGGGCCCGCCTGCCCGCCCCACGCCGCGGCCCGCGCGCCGGCCGTGGTTCTTGCGTCCGCAACCCCTCTCGGCGCAACACGTTGTCGGCGTGGCCCAGCGATTCTCGGCCCGGGTCGATCAGACAGGAGTATTTCCCATGGCGTCCAGCGACATGTCCGACGACGCGCGCGCGCAGATCAAGCAGTTGCGCGAGCAGGTCCAGTCGCTCATGGCCGACCGCGTCAATCCCGCGCTGTCCGGCGCCGCAAGCCGCCTGCAGAGCACGGCGTCGCAGGCCCAGGACTACGCCAGCAGCGCCCGCGAGTACGCCGGCACTGCGCGCGATTACGCCTCGGACCAGGCGGAGGTGCTGTCCGGCCAGGTCAAGGACCGGCCGCTGGTGGCGATACTGGTCGCGGCGGCGATCGGCTACCTCGTCGGCCGCATCGCGAGCTGATCGCAGGTGCGCACCCTTCGCCTCGCCCAGGTCGCCGCGCAGGCGGAGGCGCTCGTCCTCAAGCGGACCGCGCTGCGGTTCGGCAAGCGCGCCGCCTTCGGAGTGGTGGCCGGCGTGTTCGCCCTGGCGCTGCTCGTCATGCTGCACGTTACCGGCTGGATCGCGCTCAACAGCCTGGGCGGCGTCACGCCGTTCTGGTCGAGCGTGATCGTGCTCGGCGTGGACCTGCTGCTCGCGGGGCTGTTCGGGCTGCTGGCGCGGGGCACGCTGCCTGACGCGGTCGAGCGGGAGGCGCAGGAGCTGCGCGACCGCTCCCTTCTGGAGCTGCGCAACACGGCGCTGCTCGGGCTGGCCCTCGGCCCGGCGGGCCGGGTCGCAGGGCGCGGCGTGTTCGGCATGGCGAAGAGGCTGGTGGGGCGCAAGCGGCGCTAGGCCGGGAGTCGTCAGGAAGCCAAGGCCAGGGCTCTGCCCCATGCGTGGAAGCGGGGACCCGCCAGGGCGAGCCCCCCGGACCCGGCCCAACTTAAGGGGAGCCGGTCCAGGGGGGCTCCCCCTGGCGGAGTTTGAGGCGGCGCCTCAACCTTGCTTGCCGGCCCCTTCGTCCAGTGCGCCCGGCAATCCCCGCCGCACGCCTTCCGGCCACGCCGTCGGCCGCCCCTGCGCGCCCACCAGCACGATGACGTTGACCGCTGTCGCGACGCACGCCTCGCCCACGAACAGCCCCTGCGCCAGCCGCATCGAGCTGCGCCCCACGCCGAGCACCCCGGTCCCCACCGACACCGTGCCCGGCCAGCACACCTCCCGCCGGTAGTCGATCGCGAGCCGCGCCAGCACGAAGCTCGCCCCCTCCGGCAGCGCGGGCGCCGCCGCCCCCAGCAGGAAGTCCGCGCGCCCCTGCTCGCAGAACGTCACGAACGCCACGTTGTTCACGTGCCCCTGGCGGTCGGTGTCGTTGTAGCGCACCGCCACGTCGTACCAGTGCCGGTACGCCCCGCGCTCCGCCGGCGCCGACTCCGCCGCGCCTCCAGGCCCGCTCATTCCGCCAGCGGCGCGCACGCCGCCGCCA
>CAXSES010000045.1:3748-5575 GCA_964236225.1 uncultured Acetobacteraceae bacterium | reverse complement strand
CGGTCGAACGGCGCCAGGGTCAGGGTCTCGAACCGCAGGAACCGCCCGCCCCCGACCTCCGCCGGCTGCACCAGCAGCAGGTTCTCCAGCCGGATGCCGTACTCGCCCGGCAGGTAGAATCCCGGCTCGTCGGACAGGATCATCCCCGCCTCGAACGGCACCGGCCGCGCCGCCCGCGACAGCCCGATCGGCCCCTCGTGCACCGAAAGGTAGCTGCCGACGCCGTGCCCGGTGCCGTGGTCGTAGTCGAGCCCGGCCGCCCACAGCGCCCGGCGCGCGAACGAATCGAGGTGCGCCCCGCACACGCCCCGCGGGAACACCAGCGTCGCCACCGCGACAAGGCCCTGCAGCACCCGCGTCGCCCGCTCCCTCACCTCGTCCGGCGCCGCGCCCGGCCCGGTCCACAGGGTGCGCGTGACGTCGGTGGTGCCGTCCCCGTACTGCCCGCCGCTGTCGATCAGGTACACCTCGTCCGCCCCGATCGCCCTGTCGCTCGAGGCCGACGCCCGGTAATGGATCACCGCGCCATGCTCCCCCGCCCCGGTGATCGCCGGGAAGCTCTCGCCCCTGAACTCCGCCGCCTCCGCGCGGAACGCCAGCAGCCGCGCCGCCGCCGACATCTCGCTCTCGCCCCGCCGCCCGTCCATCCAGTGCAGGAACCGGCACAGCGCCACCGCGTCGCGCAGATGCGCCGCCTTCGCGCCCGCCTGCTCCACCGCGTTCTTGCGCGCCTTGGGCAGCAGGCACGGGTCGTCCCCGCCCGCCACGGCCGCGCCCGCCGCGCGCAGCGTCTGCGCGAACCAGGCCGCATTGCGCTGCCCGTCCACCCTCACCCGCCGCCCCCCCAGCCCAGCCAGCGCCCCCGCCAGCGCGCCCGGCGGCTGCACCGCCACCTCGTTGCCCAGCCACGCCCGCGTCTCCGCCCCCAGCTTCATCGGGTCCATGAACAGCGCGACCTGCCCGTCCGAGTGCACGACCGCGAACCCCAGAGCGAACGGCGTGAACGCCACGTCGCCGCCCCTGACGTTGAGCAGCCAGGCGATCGACGCGGGATCGCCCAGCACCGCCGCGTCCTCGCCCGCCGCGCGCAGCGCCGCCGCCACCGCCGCCCGCTTCTCCGACGACGCCACCCCCGCCTGCGCCAGAGGCTGCGGCACCACGGCGGCGCAGGGCGCGGCGGGGCGCTCCGCCCACACCGCGTCCACCGCGTTCGCCGCCGCGACCAGGGTCACCCCCGCCTCTGCGTAGCGCGCGACCTCCGCCTCGCTGAACAGCCACGGATCGTAGCCGACCCGCGCGCCCTCCGGCGCCGCCTCCGCCACCCAGGCCGGCGGCGGCGTGTCCGTCAGGTGCAGCCGCTCCCAGTCCGGCCCGCTCTCCTGCGCGAGCTGCAGGGTGTAGCGCCCGTCCGTGAACACCGCCGCCCGCCCCGCCAGCACCACCGCCAGCCCCGCGCTGCCGGTGAACCCCGTCAGCCAGGCCAGCCGCTCCGCGGAGGGCGGCACGTACTCCCCGAGGTGCTCGTCGCCGCGCGGCACCAGGAACCCGTCCAGCCCGACCCGCGCCAGCTCCGCCCGCAGCAGCGCCAGCCGCCCGCCCATCCCCGAGCCCACCCGTCCCGACATGCCTGCACCCGTTACCATGCGTCCACTGCATCCCTGACTCTTGCCCATGACACGGGCATAGTGGCGTC
Organism: uncultured Acetobacteraceae bacterium; assembly: GCA_964236225.1. GTDB lineage: Bacteria > Pseudomonadota > Alphaproteobacteria > Acetobacterales > Acetobacteraceae > CAXSEF01. The sequence goes on along the minus strand of CAXSES010000045.1, from coordinate 3,882 downwards.
AAAAGAGGCATATTCAGTTTGCATCACGTAGCCTCCCCCAACCAGGGCGGCGCGTGACAGGCAAGAGGATCGCGTCCCATGAGCCCGTATTCCGCCACCGCCCTGCATCGCCCCTCCGCGATAGGCGCCTCCGC
>CAXSES010000045.1:0-3648 GCA_964236225.1 uncultured Acetobacteraceae bacterium | reverse complement strand
CCCTCCGACGCCGTGTCCTCGCGCCCCAGCGGCGCCGCCACGCCCGTCACCAGCTCCGCCAGCGCCAGCGCCGCCACCAGCGGCCCCGCCGGCTCGCTCGCGTCGCGGACCCCCTCGATCCGCCACGTCCCCGCGTCCTCGTCCGCGAGGAACATCCCCACCGTCGTGCAGGCCGAGCGGAACGCCGCCTCGTACGCCTCCATCGCGTCGCCGGGCACCGTGACGTGCAGCGTCTCCAGCCGGGTCGCGTGGCGGGCCATCAGCAAGAAAGAAAGCAAGGCTGGGCTCTGCCCAGACCCGCCCCATGCTTGAAGACGGGGGCGAGCCGTCCCTGGCCCGGCTTTCTTTGGACACGGTTCATCACTGTCCTGTCATCGCCGGCCGCACCCGCTCTCTCGCTGGCGCCGGCTGCCTCGCCAATGCTCGCGGCAGTCACATCAGCGCCGCTCGCTGCCCCGGTCAGGTCTGCGGCCTTGAGGTCACGCCTGGAGAGTCAGTTCGTACGATTGCCCAAGCTCCACCTGCAGCTTCCTCAGCAAAGCCTCGCCATCAGCCTTGAATGCGGCCTCTGCAACCGAGTCATGAAAGCCGGACCGGCGGGGGTCGTCGCGATCGAGCGTCTCATCATACCGCGATGCCCAGGCATTGAGAGCATCCCGTAGGCCCGGCGAGACTGGCAGGTCCGCAGGACTGATGTTGTTTGCACCAGGCTCGCTGCCTTCCCAAAGCGGATAGCAGTCGTAATCCACCATTAATTTGAGATTGCGTGTCTTGGTTGCCATCGTCATCGCATGTTGGCTCCCACCACGTAGCCATTATTGCCCATTGTTATAGCCACCTGCAACGTATTGCCCTCGTAGTTGACTTCATAGACGGGTCGTCTGCCTTGCTGGCCAACAAGTTTTCCATTTTCCAGTGCTTCCATCAGGAAAGCTGGCATCTTGCTTTCGGGTATTCCAGCTTGAGCAAACTCTGCACCGTGACGCTCGATGATGTGCTGTAGGCCAGACGACGAGTTGCCGCGTTCCAGAAACGCGATCTGGCCACCGGGCATCCGCGTGGTCCCGACCACATCGGCTGGCGTGATCTTGGTGCCATTCTTGACGAGTTCATCGACCAGGTCAGTCTGCGCACCACCCTTCGTCACCATCGCTGCATGGCCAGCCTCGTTCGCGGCAGCCTCCATGCCCCTCACAGCCCCTCTGCGCGCTACTCCTGCGGCGATGGACGCCCCTCCGCCGGCAATGCCCTGGGCAAGGTCCACCCCGGCGGTGATGCGCCCGGCCGCCCGGTCCGACGCGCCCAGCGCCCGCGCGCCGGCACCCGCCGCCTGCGAGGTCAGGGTGTGGTGGAACTCGCCACTCCAGGCCGTGCGCACCCCGGCCACCCCGTTGTCCAGCGCGTTCGCCATCAGCGCACCGCCGCCGATCATGGCCGGGATGCCGGGCGCGGCCCCTGCGCCAGTCGCCGTGGCGGCCCCGCCGACGCCTGCCACCGCAGCGCCCGTCAATCCCTCGGCCACGGCGCCCACAGCCTGGGCGGCGCCTGCGGACCGGGTCAGCGCATGACCGTGCGCCGCGTCGAAGTCGCCAATCGCCTGGCTGGCCGCGCCGGCCTGTTGCCTGGTCCAGTCCCACGCCTCCCCAAGCGCGCCGAACGCCGCAGGCTTGCCGTTGCCGGCCTGCGGCGGCGCGGTGCTGCCTGCGTCTGGCGCCGAGGCGGAAGGGATGACCTCTGCCGGTGCTGAGCCGGCTGACGCTGAGGCGGCGGGGTCGGACGTGCCGTTGCCGCCGCCTTTTGCGTGCATGACCTCGGCCAGCATGTCCTGGAAGCCGGCGCCGTCGGGAGCGGGGCCATCGCCCAGGTGCGAGTCCAGGGCGCAGGCTTGGAAGCTGCCCGCGTCGGCCCTGGCTGCGGGATCGAGGTAGAGTATGTCGGCCAAGAACCATGCCTCCGTGGTCAGCCGTCCTGATAGGCGGATGAAGCAGCGCCCGACGAAGGCGACGCTGCCCAAGGCGGCTGAAAGGCGCAAGCCGGTTTTGTGCCAAGGCCCACAGCCTCCGGCTCACAGCAAGTCGCCTGCCTCTTCCTGGTTGCAGGAGAACCCGCCCAGGAATTCTGAGAACCGGGTCTGATGCGATCGGCCCTTGGTCGTGACGTGTCAGGCAAGCAAGGCCAGGTCCAGGGGAGGCTCGCCCCTGGCGGACACTGGGCGGAGCCCAGCCTTGCTTGCTTCCCTCACTTCGCCTTCTCCACGAACCGGTCCAGCAGCCGCTTGCTCCCCGCGTGGTCGAAGTCCACGTCGAGCTTCTCGTCCTCCACCGCCGTCACCGTCCCGTGGCCGAACTTCTGGTGGAACACCCGCTCCCCCACCGCGAAGGTCGCCGCCTGCGCCGGCCTGCCCGGCTGCTCCCACGCGTCGAGCACCCTCGGCCTGCGCGCCACCAGCGGCCCTGCGCCGAACACGCTCGGCGCCGCCACCAGCCTCGCCTCGCGCTCCATCGCCGCGGAGCGCGCGACCTCGACGTGCTCGCCCGGCAGCTCGTCCACGAACCGGCTCGGCACCGTGCTGGTCCAGCTCCCGTAGATCAGCCGGTTCGCCGCGTGGCTCACCACCACCCGCCTGCGCGCCCGCGTGATCCCCACGTAGGCGAGCCTGCGCTCCTCCTCCAGCGCCTTGTTGCCGCTCTCGTCGAGCGAGCGCTGGTTCGGGAACGTGCCCTCCTCCCATCCCGGCAGGAACACGGTGTCGAACTCCAGCCCCTTCGCCGCGTGCAGCGTCATCAGGCTGATCCTGTCGGCCTCCGCGTTCTCCTCGTTCTCCATCACCAGGCTGACATGGTCGAGGAACCCCGCCAGGGTCTCGAAGTCCGCCACCGCCTGCACCAGCTCCTTGAGGTTCTCGATCCGTCCTGGCGCCTCCACGGAGCGGTCCTGCCGCCACATCTCCATGTAGCCGCTCTCGTCGAGCAGCGCCTGCAGCGCCACGACATGCCCGTCCCTCGGCAGCGCCTCGCGCAGCCCCGCGAACAGCCCGAGCAGCGCCCCCACGCCCTCGCGCACCCGCCCCTTGAGCCCCCCCGTCCCGACCAGCTCCGCCGCCGCCGCCGCCAGCGGGACGCGCCTGGCCCGCGCGTGCGAATGCATCGTGCGCATCGCCCCGTCCCCCACGCCGCGTCGCGGCACGTTGACGATCCTCTCGAACGCCAGGTCGTCGGACGGCTGGTGCAGCACGCGCATGTAGGCGACCGCGTCCCTGATCTCCGCGCGCTCGTAGAACCGCAGCCCGCCCACCACGCGATACGGGATCGCCAGCGTCAGCATCCTCTCCTCGAACGAGCGGGTCTGGAACCCGGCGCGCACCAGGATCGCCATCTCCGCCAGCCTGTGCCCGTCCCTGTGCAGCGTCTCGACGCGCTCGCCGACCATGCGCGCCTCCTCGTTGCTGTCGTAAAGCCCGAACACCTGCACCTTCTCGCCCTGCGAATCGTTGCCCCCCGGCCTGAGCGTCTTGCCGAGCCTGCCCTCGTTGTGCGCGATCAGCCCCGCCGCCGCCGCCAGGATCGGCGCCGTCGACCTGTAGTTGCTCTCCAGCTTGACGACGTGCGCGCCAGGAAAATCCTTGTCGAACCGAAGTATGTTCTCCAC
>CAXSES010000044.1:2980-13704 GCA_964236225.1 uncultured Acetobacteraceae bacterium | reverse complement strand
GCGCAGGGGCGGTCAGGAAGGAAGCAAGGCTGGGCTCTGCCCAGACCCGCCAGGGTGGAGGCCCCCCTGGACCGGCCTTACTTAAGTAGGGGGTTCCAAGGGCCTGCCCTTGGCGGAGTTTGAGGCCCATGCTTGAAGGCGGGGCCTCAACCTTGCCTGCCTCAGCCGGCGGGCGTGCCGTCCAGGGCCGTCCGCAGCCGCCTTGCCTCGTCGCCTGCCACCAGCCCCAGGCGCAGCGCCAGGTCGATCAGCACCAGCGGCACGTTGAACTTGAACGCGTCGCTCCGGCGCGCCGCGTCCAGCACCCGCGCCAACGGCCACAGCTCGAAGCCCGCGACCTCCCCGTCCACCGGACGCGGCACGAACGCCTCCGGCAGCTCCAGGTCGTAGCAGTGCAGCCGGTCGCGCCGCAGCCCCTCCGGGCGCTCCATGGCGTAGGAGATCACCGCCACCTCGCGCGCCTGCGCCGCCAGCTCCTGCGGCAGCCCGCACTCCTCCGCCGCCTCCTTGGCCAGCGCCTGCCACGGCGACAGCCCGGCCGGCACCCCGCCGGCCGCCAGGTGGTCCAGCCTGCCGGGGTCGAGCCGCTTGTCCGCGGCGCGACGCCCGACCCACAGATGCAGCCCGTCCGCGCGACGCACGAGCCCGTTCAGGTGCACCCCGGTCGCCGCGATGCCCAGCGCCGGCAGCGCGCCGCGATCCGCCTGCGCCAGCGCTGGGCCGTCCGGATGCGCCCGTACGTCGAACAGCTCGCCCCGCGGCCGGTGTCCGAGCCGCGCCAGCAGCGCCACGGACAGCGCAGGCAGCCCGTCCGCCCCAGGCAGGCGCACGCCCCCGTCGTCGCGCGCCGCCCCGAGCGCCTCCAGCAGCGCGGCCACCCCGGGCAGCACCCAGCCCACCTGCGCGCCCCCCAGCAGGAGCGGCTGGCGCGCGCCCGGCAGCCTCGCGTTGTTGCAGGCGCGCACGTGGCGCAGCAGCGTGTCGTTGTCGTCGCTCACGTCCGGCGACCGGAGGCGGGCGGATCGCGGGTCTGGCCAGCCGACATGCTCGGGTGATCCTTCAATCGGCGTGGGGACGGTCCACATTCGGTGGCATGGCCCCATCGACACTGTCCATCCCCGGGGCGCGACGCTCGCTCCTGCAGACCACGCGCTCCCTGCTCGGCTACCTGTGGCCGGACGGCGACCCCGGCGCCAAGGTGCGCGTCTGCCTCGCCGTGGTGTTCCTGCTGCTGGCCAAGGTCGCCACAGTCTACGTGCCGCTGGTCTACGCCCACGCCATCGACGCGCTCTCGCCGCATCACGGCCAGGCCGCGGTGGTCGCCCTGCCGATCGCGCTGATCGTGGGCTACGGCCTGCTGCGCGTGGCCTCGGGCGGATTCGGCGAGCTGCGCGACGCGGTGTTCGCCCGGGTCAAGCAGCGCACCGTGCGCATCGTCGCCCGCCAGACCTTCGAGCACCTGCACGCGCTCTCCCTGCGCTTCCACCTCGACCGCCAGACCGGCGGGCTGACCCGCGTGGTGGACCGAGGGATGCTCGCGGTGGAGACAGTGCTGCGCCTCGGCGTGTTCAACATCGTGCCGACGATCCTGGAGGCCGTGATGGTCACGGCGATCATCTGGTGGAAGTTCGACTGGCTGTTCGCCGCGGTCACGCTGGGCGCGGTGGTCGCCTACATCGGCTTCACGCTCGGCTTCACCACCTGGCGCATCAAGATCCGCCGCGCGATGAACGAGGTCGACACGGAGGCCACGTCCAAGGCGATCGACAGCCTGCTGAACTACGAGACGGTGAAGTACTTCGGCAACGAGGCGCATGAGAGCCGCCGCTTCGACGAGGCGCTGGGCCGCTACGAGCGCGCCGCCGTGCGCACCCAGGTCTCGCTCAACATGCTCAACCTCGGCCAGGTGGTGATCATCGCGGGCGCGCTGATGGCCATCATGCTGATGGCGGCGCAGGGCGTGGTCCGTGGCCGCTACACGGTGGGCGAGTTCGTGCTCGTCAACACCTACCTGATGCAGCTCTACCAGCCGCTGAACTTCCTGGGCTTCGTCTACAGCGGCGTGCGCCAGGGCCTGGTCGACATGGAGCAGATGTTCCGCCTCCTCGACGTGCCGCAGGAGGTCGCGGACCGTTCCGGGGCGCTGCCGCTCGCCTCCAGCCTGGCCAATGGCGGCCCGCCCGAGCTGCGCTTCGAGGACGTGCATTTCGGCTACAACGACAACAGGGAGATACTGGGCGGGGTCAGCTTCACCATACGCGCGGGCAAGAAGCTCGCGGTGGTCGGCCACACCGGCGCCGGCAAGTCCACCCTGTCGCGCCTGCTGTTCCGCTTCTACGACGTCACGGAGGGCGCGATCCTGGTGGACGGCCGCGACGTGCGCGACGTGACGCAGGACAGCCTGCGCGCGGCCATCGGCGTGGTGCCGCAGGACACCGTGCTGTTCAACGACACCCTGCTCTACAACATCGCCTATGGGCGGCCGGGCGCGTCGATGGCAGAGATCGAGGAGGCCGCGCGGCTCGCCCAGGTCGCGGACTTCGTGGCCAAGCTGCCGGAGGGCTACCAGACCCGCGTCGGCGAGCGCGGCCTCAAGCTGTCCGGCGGCGAGAAGCAGCGCGTGGCCATCGCGCGCACCATCCTCAAGGACCCGCGCATCCTGATCCTCGACGAGGCGACCAGCGCGCTCGACACCCGCACCGAGCAGGACATCCAGGCGGCGCTGCAGACTGTCTCGGCGCGGCGCACCACGCTGGTGATCGCGCACCGGCTGTCCACAGTGGTCGACGCCGACGAGATCCTCGTCCTCGCCGACGGCCTGGTGGTCGAGCGCGGCACCCACGCAGAGATGCTCGCGCGCGGCGGCGCCTACAGCCGGATGTGGCGCCTGCAGAGCGAGGAGGCCGCGCAGCCGGCCGAGGCGGCGGAGTGAGGCCGTCGGCTTCCGGGAAGGACCGACGAGGCAGGCAAGGTTGAGGCCCCGCCTTCAAGCACTGGGCCTCAAACTCCGCCAGGGGAGCCCCACTGGACCTGCCTTTCTTAAATTGCGCCGGGTCCAGGGGCGGCTCGCCCCTGGCGGGTCTGGGCGGGGCCCAGCCTTGCTTCCTGGCAGCTCACGCACGGCGTCCCTGGTGCAAGGCCCGCCCTGGCACCCGGCCAAGCCGCTCCCATCTGGACAACGCGGCCGGCCAGGCTGCAGGAGGATCACGCGATGCAGGACCACGACGCGGCGGCCGAAGAGCTGCCCGAGGAGCTGAGCCAGGCCGGGGCCGTCGTCGCCCACGCCATCAAGCACATGCTCGGCAAGAACCTGTCGCCGATCGCGGTGGCCTCGGCGCTGCTGGGCGGCTCGCTCGGGCTGCTGTCGCACAGCATGGAGCCGGAGGCGGTGCTCGGCGTGCTGGAGAACGCGATGAACAGCGTGCGCGACGGCGAGTTCGGCGATTCCGGGCACCCTGAGGCGGCCCACCCGCAGGCTTGACGCGGGCGCTGGCGGCGGCCATACCCCGCTCCTGTCCACGCGCAGGCGGTTCTCCGCCGGGCGCCGCATTCCTTCGAGGTTACGCCATGGCCCGCCGCTGCGAGATGACCGGCAAGGGCGTGCTGACGGGCAACAACGTCAGCCACGCCAACAACAAGTCGCGTCGCCGCTACCTGCCGAACCTGCAGCAGGTCTCGCTGCTGTCCGACATCCTGGGCACCAGCGTGCGCATGCGCATCTGCACCGGCGCGCTGCGCACCATCGAGCACAATGGCGGGCTCGACGCCTTCCTGCTCACCACGCCGAACCGCGACCTGCCCGTCGAGGCGCAGGTCCTCAAGCGCCGCATCGCGCAGTGCCAGGCCAAGCGCCAGGCCGCCGCCTGAATCCTGGGTGCCCGCGCATCCGGGAACGGCGCCTGGGTCTTGCCCCAGGCGCCGTTTTCATGTCCACCGTCTTGTCTGCGTCGCAGGGGAGGGCCGGGCCGTGTTCTTGTGCCAGCGCCCGAATGCGATGGCTGGCAGGCAAGGCCAGGGGCTCTGCCCCCCATCCTTCAAGGTGGGGACCCCGCCAAAGGCTCGCCTTTGGAAACCCCTACTTAAGTAAAGCCGGTCCAGGGGGGGCTCCCCCCTGGCGGGTCTGGGCGGAGCCCAGCCTTGCCTGCCTGGACGGCCGTCGCATCCGGCCGTGGGTATCAGCCCGGCGCCCCGAGCAGCGCGGCCCGCAGCGTCTTGGACGGCGGCGTCGCGCCCAGGAACCCGTTCAGCAGCCTGAAGCCCAGGTCGGGGTTGGCGAACTTCGCCAGCACGCGGTCGTTGGCCAGCACCGTCACGCCCTGCGCGGTGAAGATGTATGTCGTGCTGTCGCCGACCTTCACCGCCGGCGCCAGCGCCACCAGCCGGTCGAAATCCGGCCCGTCCGCGGGGGCGCACTCGCCGGCGCCGCAGTTCTCCTGCTCGCCGACGCGGTACTGGTGCTCGATCTGCGCCTTGCTGCCCTCGTGCAGGAACCGCAGCGTCAGCACCTTCGGCCCCGGCGCCGCCTCGATCGCGCGGCCGTCATGCAGCGGCTGCGGCACGTAAAGCGCCGCGACGTACACCTTGACCTCCAGCAGGGTCAGGGTGCGCACCCCGGCGCCGTTGAGGTGCAGCGCCGCGCCGTCCAGCATGTAGGTGTCGGGGACGTTGACCCCCTCGATCACCAGGGCGCGCGCGCCCCGCGGCAGCCCGCACAGCAGCATTGCGGCGAGCACCGCCACGATGCCGCAGCCGCCACGGCGGACGCCGCAGCCGCCAGGGCGGACGTCGCGGCTGCCGGGGCGCGCCGGCCCTGCGGGCCGTGACGCGCTCACGCGACCAGGGTCGCGCGCGCGGCGGACGCACGCGCCCAGGCCGCGGCCGCGTCCTCGTCGAACAGCTCGCTCATCTTCTTCATCATTGTCCCCCCCAGTTCCTCCGCGTCCACGATCGTCACGGCGCGACGGTAGTAGCGCGTCACGTCGTGGCCAATCCCGATCGCGATCAGCTCCACCAGGTCGCGGCCCTCTATGTCGCGGATCACGTCGCGCAGGTGGCGCTCCAGGTAGTTGCCGGGGTTGGCCGACAGCGTCGAGTCGTCCACCGGCGCCCCGTCGCTGATGACCATGAGGATGCGGCGGTGCTCCGGGCGCGCCAGCAGGCGGCGGTAGGCCCAAAGCAGCGCCTCGCCGTCGATGTTCTCCTTGAGCAGCCCCTCGCGCAGCATCAGCCCGAGGTTCTTGCGGGCACGGCGCCAGGGCGCGTCGGCCGACTTGTAGATGATGTGGCGCAGGTCGTTCAGCCGCCCCGGGTTCGCGGGCTTGCCGTCGGCCACCCAGCGCTCGCGCGAGTGGCCGCCCTTCCAGGCCCGCGTGGTGAAGCCGAGCACCTCGACCTTGACCGCGCAGCGCTCCAGCGTGCGCGCCAGGATGTCGCCGCACATCGCCGCCACAGTGATCGGCCGCCCGCGCATCGACCCGGAGTTGTCCACCAGAAGCGTGACCACGGTGTCGCGGAAGTCGGTCTCGCGCTCGCGCTTGTAGGACAGGGACAGCAGCGGGTTGACCACGATGCGGCTGAGCCTGCCGGCGTCGAGCATGCCCTCCTCGAGGTCGAACTCCCAGGCCCGCGTCTGCTGCGCCAGCAGGCGGCGCTGGAGGCGGTTGGCGAGCTTGGACACGACCCCTTGCAGGTGCTGGAGCTGCTGGTCGAGCTGCTGGCGCAGCCGCGTCAGCTCGTCGGCGTCGCACAGATCCTCGGCCGCGATCTCCTCGTCCGTGGTCCGCGAGTAGGCGCGATAGCCGCCAGCGTCGCCTGGCGCGGGGTCCTTGCGGCCCTGCGGCCCGCCCGGCCGGTCCTGCGGCTGGGCGGCGCCCTCGTCCTCGGAGTCCTCGTCGCCCTCGCCCTCGGCCTCGACGGCCTCCGCCTGCTCGGGCTGCGCGGCGAGCGGGGCGTCGGACTCGCTCTCGCCGGTGCCCTCCTGCTCGTCCGCGTCCTGCGCCCCGGACTGCTCGCCCTCGTCCTCGCCCTCGTCGCCAGCCTCGTCGGGCAGGCTCTCCGCCTCCGCCTCGGCCAGCTTCATCACGGCGAGCAGGCGCCGCGCGGCGCGGGTGTAGGCCGCCTGGTCGCCCCCGGCCTCGGCCAGCTCGCCCAGAGCGCGGCCCACGTCGTCCTGCAGCGAGTCGCGCCACAGCGACAGCACGTGCCGCGCCGCGGCCGGCGCCGGCACGCCGGACATGCGCTCGCGCACCAGCAGCGACAGCGCCGTGGGCAGGGGAAGCTGCTCGCGCCTGGTCATGCGGTCGGTGCCGTCGGCCTCGCACGTCTCGGCCAGCCGCGCCTCCAGGTTCGCCGCCACGCCTGCCATCATGCGGCTGCCGACCACCTCGACGCGGGCCTGCTCCAGGGCGTCGTAGACCTCGCGCGCCTCGCGCTGCACGGGCATCGAGCGCGCGTGCACCGCGCCGTCATGGTGGCGCAGGCGCAGCGCCACGCTGTCCGCCGCCCCGCGCAGGCGCGCCATCTCCGCGGCCGGCAGCGCGCGCGTCGGCGCGGGCAGCCGCGCCCGCTTGCCGGCCAGGCCGGAGGGGCCGGGCTGGAACGCCACCTGCACGTCTGGCTGCTGCGCGAGCGCACGCACCGCGCCGGCGGTGGCGCGCTTGAAGTCCTCGGCGCGCTCGCTGTCCTTGGGGGCGCTCATCGGCCGTGCTCCGTTTTCTCAGGCCAGAAGCAAGCAAGGCTGGGCTCTGCCCAGACCCGCCAGGGGCGAGCCGCCCCTGGACCCGGCACGCCTTAAGTGAAGCCGGTCCAGGGGGGCTCCCCCTGGCGGGGTCCCCGCTTCCAGGCAGGGGGGCAGAGCCCCTGGCCTTGCCTGCTTCAGCCAGCCCGCCGCGACGCGAGGTTGCCGGTCGCCACTTCCTCGTTGAAGCAGCGCTGGTAGTACTCGGCCACCGTGGACCGCTCCGCCTCGTCGCACTTGTTGAGGAACGTCATGCGGAACGCGAAGCCGAGGTCGCCGAAGATCCTCGCGTTCTCCGCCCAGGTGATGACGGTGCGCGGCGACATCACCGTGGAGATGTCGCCGTTGATGAACCCAGCCCGCGTCAGGTCGGCGAGCGCCACCATGCTCTCCACCCGGCGCCTGGCCGCGCCGTCCTTGCCGTCCACGCCCATCTTGGCCAGCACGATCGCGGTCTCCTGCGCGTGCGGCAGGTAGTTCAGGGTGGCGACGATGTTCCAGCGGTCCATCTGGCCCTGGTTGATCTGCTGCGTGCCGTGGTACAGCCCGGTCGTGTCGCCGAGCCCGACCGTGTTCGCCGTGGCGAACAGCCGGAAGTAGGGGTTCGGGTGGATCACCCGGTTCTGGTCGAGCAGCGTCAGCTTGCCCTCGACCTCGAGCACGCGCTGGATCACGAACATCACGTCCGGCCGGCCCGCGTCGTACTCGTCGAACACCAGCGCGCACGGGTGCTGCAACGCCCAGGGCAGGATGCCCTCGCGGAACTCCGTCACCTGCTTGCCGTCCTGCAGCACGATGGCGTCCTTGCCGATCAGGTCGATGCGGCTGATGTGGCTGTCCAGGTTGACCCGGATGCACGGCCAGTTCAGCCGCGCCGCGACCTGCTCGATGTGCGTGGACTTGCCGGTGCCGTGGTAGCCCTGGATCATCACGCGGCGGTTGTGCGCGAAGCCGGCGGCGATCGCCATCGTGGTCTCGCGGTCGAAGCGGTAGGTGGAGTCGATCGCCGGCACGTGCTCGGTGCGCACGGAGAACGCGGGCACGTCCATGTCCACGTCGATGCCGAACGCCTCCCTGGCGCGGACGGTGGTGTCCGGCCGGGTGATCCGCTCGGTGGGGACCATCTCGGCCTCCTCTGCCTCGTGCGTCTCGGAGAGCGCGGCGATCTGGTTCATCGGGAAGGGTGTCCTGTCGGTTCGCTGCAATCGGGCCGCCGTGGTCCTGCAAGGCAGGGGCTGGTCCTGAAACGCGGGGCCCGGCCTGTCGGTGCCGGGCAAATCATCCCGAGCGGCCCGCCGCCTGGGCCTGCCGCGCCGGCGGCTGCGCCGAGATGTGGGTGCGCAGCGCGGCGTAGGCGAGGTTGATGGTCTTGAGCCTCTCCTCGGCCGCCCGGTCGCCGCCGTTGGCGTCGGGGTGGTGCCGCTTGGCCAGCTCCTTGTAGCGCGTCTTGACGTCGCCGAGCGAGACCGGCCACTCCAGCCCCAGCGCGTCGAGCGGCTCTCGCAGCTCCGCGGGCGGCGCGTCGGCCGGCGGCGCCCTGCGGCGGGTGCGCTCGCCGGCCAGCGAGGCCAGCGGGTCGCGCAGGCTCTCCTCGTCGAACGCCGCGCCGCCGAGCCGGCCGAGCGGCCAGGTCGGGCGCTGCCATGCGGTGTCGGCGCGAAGCTGCGCCTCGATCTGGCCCGGCGACATGCCTTTGTAGAAGTCCCAGCCGGCATTGTACTCGCGCACATGCGCAAGGCAGAACCACCAGTAGTGGGTGAGATCGGCGCGCGACTTGGGCGCGCGATACTCGCCGGCAGCCCCGCAACTGGGGATGTCGCAGAGTCGGCCCGGCGCGTCCGGGTCGGGCGCGTAGGCCCTGGGGCGCTGCGGTGTGCGTCGGGTCATTGCGGTGTTATGTGCGCACCACTCCGGCCGCGGCAAGGCCCGTCCTGGCGCGTTCCCGCGACCGCCGGCGGCGGCCCGGGCGGCGGGGCAGAGGCGGGCAGGGCGGCCACGAAGGCGGCGCGCGGCGGAACAGGCGGACAGGGAGACGGCGAGGATGTCGGCGACACAGAGCAGGGCGGGCCGGGTGCGCGCGGTGCTGACAGGGGCGTTCGCGCCCAGCGCGATCGAGGTGCACGACGACAGCGCCCGCCACGCCGGGCACAGCGGCGCCGCGCCCGGCGGCGAGACGCACATCGAGGTGCGCATGGTCAGCGAGGCATTCGCCGGCCAGACCCGCGTCGCACGCTCGCGCGCGGTGCACGCCGTGCTGGACGCGGAGTTCAGGACCGGCCTGCACGCCCTGAGCCTGGTGCTGCGCGCGCCAGGGGAGCCGGGCTGAGACACGAAGGCGAGGCGGCGGGCAGGATCGGGGCTGCCCGCCGGGCGGCCATCCTCCCGGCATGGCCGGCGCCGGGCGCGTCGCCTCGCGTCGCGACGAATCATGCTCGCGTGCTCACGATGCGTTAAGCGCGGTGCCGCATCCTGTCCCTGCAACAGGAGCACGCACGTGGGCGAGAGCCGGCTGGTCAACCGCAACATCAACGCGACGACCGGGCGCACCAGCATGCGCCTGGAGCCGGAATTCTGGGACGCCCTCGGCGAGATCTGCCGGCGCGAATCCCTGGTGCAGGCCGAGCTGATCCGCGAGATCGAGCAGAACGCCGCCACCGTGGGCCGCACCAGCGCGGTGCGGGTCCACATCCTCCAGTACTTCCGAGCCGCCGAGGCGAGCGGCTTCCTCCGCCGCGAGGGTACGGACGCACGCCCACGCTGACACCGGCAGGCGAGGCCGGGCTCTGCCCATTGCCTGGAAGCGGGGATTTGCCACTGCTTCAAGGCGGGGCCTCAGCCTCGCCTGCCTGCCGCGGCCGCGCCGCCCTTCAGGTGAACCGCGCCAGCCTGACCGCCGTGTGTCCCCGGCTTGGCCGCAGGCTCGGCATCACCAGCAGGCAATCGTCATGCGGCGTGCGCACCTCCGCTGTGCCGTCGGTCGCGATCAGCGTGTCGCCCGCCGCGATCACCTCGCCGCCACGGAACGGCCGCACGAACGCGAAGCCGGCCGTCATCGCCGTCACCGTCATCGTCACCTCGGCGCAGCGCACCGCGCCGCCGGGCCGTGCCGCCCCGTCCGGCAGCATTCCCGCCTGGCGCAGCAGCCCGTCGATGCAGGCCAGCGTGGTGTCCACCGTGTCCGGCTGCCAGTGCTGCCCCGCCTCGACCAGCACCGCGGCGCGCGGCGAGGCAGGGTCGGCGAACGGCGCGAAGTCGATCAGCCTGCGCCCGCCAAGATGGCCGGTGTCCGCGACCACCAGCGCGGGGGTGCCGATCGCGGCCGCCAGGCTGCGCCCCTTCGCCGCCGGCCCGCACAGGATCAGCGGGTCGGACGGCCACAGCATCGAGTGCAGGTCGAGCAGCAGGTCCGCCTGCTCCAGCAGCGGCCGCATCGCCCGCGCCCGCTCCAGCTCGCGCGACGAGCGCGGCCCGTCCAGCGTGGCGTGGTCCCACAGCCGGTTCAGGTCCTCGTCGAGGAAGCGCGACGCGGTGGGCTGCGCACGGTCGAAGCGCTGGAAGGCGTCGAGGTTGGCGAAGCCGAACGTGAGCCGCCCGCGCACCGGCCCCACGCCCGCGCGCAGCAGCCGGTCAAGCGCCGCGGCGCCCGCCGTCTCGTTGCCGTGGGTCAGCGCGATCAGCATGACGTGCGGGCCGTGCGCCGCGCCCTCGATCGTGGTGAAGCCAGGCAGCCCGGTGTTGCCCGCAATCCACGGCCCGATGTCGGGCGTGGGCACGTCGACAGGGAAATCCGGCCGCCACGCGCTGCCGGCCTGGCCCTCCGCCTGGGCGTGGGGCGCCTCCCCCGCGCCCTGCCACGTCCCGCACCCCGTCATCGCGGAGCGTCGAGCGTGCCGCAGCCACCGCAAGCCGACAAAGGACGATGCGCCGGACGGGGCGCCGGACGGGGCGCCGGATGGGGCGCCGAACAGGGCGGCGGACAGGCGCGCGC
>CAXSES010000044.1:0-2880 GCA_964236225.1 uncultured Acetobacteraceae bacterium | reverse complement strand
GCGCCGGACGGGGCGCCGGATGGGGCGCCGAACAGGGCGGCGGACAGGCGCGCGCGAGGAGGTCGTTGGCCATGGCGGCGATCCTATACGCCCTGCGGCAGGCGACAACCGGAAGACGCATCCCGGCGCGCCCCACGAAGCCATGCGGAGCGAGGCAGGCGAGGTCGAGGCCCCGCCTCGAACTTCTCCGAAGGCTCGCCTCTGGACTCCGCCTGTTCAAGGGACGGGTCTCCGGAAACCCCACGATCGAAGGAAGGCCTTTGGCAGGTCCGGACGGACGTGGTCCTGCTCGCCGCCGCGGCGCCGCCTTGCGCGAACCGCCGTCGCGGTGTCGTCCCGCCCCTTGCTGCCCCAGCGCGGAGACGGCAGGGTCGGACCGCCATGGTATCCGCGTCCGCCTTCCACCCTCTGCACAGGCTGTGGCGCGCGCTCCCTGCCAGGAGCCGCCGTCGCCTGCTGTCGCGCGGCACCGCGTTGCTGGCGCCGCGCCCGGACCGCCCGCCGCCCGCGGTGGTGCCTGGACGGGGCATGATCGTCGGCGGCGAGATCGGCCGCGCCTCCGGCCTGGGCGAGGCGGCGCGCCTCATGCTGCGCGGCCTGGAGGCGATCGGCGTCCCCGGCCACGCCCTGCAGGCCGGCCTTCGCATCCCGGGCGACCTCTCGGACGCGGACGCGCACGGGCTGTCGCGCCGGCCGATGCCGCTGCCGGCCGGCCTGCCGCTGCTGCTGCACGTCAACGCCCCTCTGCTGCCCGCCGCCCTGCTGCGCCTGCCGCGCGGTCTGCTGCGCGGCAGGCGCGTCATCGGCCACTGGGCCTGGGAGCTGCCGGTGGCGCCGCCCGGCTGGCAGGCCGGCGCGGGCTTCGTGCACGAGGTCTGGGCGCCGTCGCGCTTCACCGCGCAGGCCCTGGAGCCGCTGATGCCCGGCCGGGTCCGCGTCGTGCCTTACCCGATCGCGGCAGCGCCCCCGCGCCCCTCCCACCTGTGCCGCGCGGATTTCGGCCTGCCCGACGCGGCGCTGGTGACGCTGACCTCGTTCAGCCTCGCCTCCTCGTTCGCCCGCAAGAACCCGCTTGCCGCCATCGCCGCGCACAGGGAGGCGTTCGGCGACCGTCCCGACCGCATCCTGGTGGTCAAGACCGGCGCCGTGGATCACCACCCCGGCGACATGGCGCTGCTGCGCGCCGCCGCGCAAGGCGCCGGCAACATACGTTTCGAGACCCGTGTGCTGCCGATGGCCGACAGCCACGCCCTGACCGCCTGCGCCGACATCGTGCTCTCGCTCCACCGCAGCGAGGGCTTCGGCCTGGTTCCCGCCGAGGCGATGCTGCTGGGCCGCGCCGTGGTCTCCACCGACTGGTCGGCGACCGCGGAGTTCCTCGACGCAGGCTGCGGCGTGCCGATCCCATGCCGCCTGGTCCCGGCCCGCGACCCGCGCGGCGTGTTCGAGGCCGAGGGCGCCGTGTGGGCCGACGCGGAGGTTGGTGCCGCCGCCCAGGCCCTGCGCGCGCTCGCCGGCGACCCGCAGCGCCGCGCCATGCTCGGCGCCGAGGCGCGCACGGCGGCGCGGCAGCGCCTCGGCGCCGAGGCGCTGCGCGCCGCCCTGATGTCGCTGGGCACGTGAGCGGGGGCTGCGTGAGCGGGGGCCAGGTGAGTGGGGACCACGTGAGCCGGGACCAGGTGAGCAGGGGCCAGGTGGGCGGGGGCCGCGTGAGCCGGGTCGCCGCCGGGTGAGGGTGCTGGTCTGGCAGTGGGGCCGCCACGGCGCCGGCCCGCGCGTCGCCACCGAACTGGCCGCAGGCTTCTCCCGGCTTGAGGGCGTGACCGCGCTCCTGTCGCTGGCCGAGGGCGCGGAAATCCTGGCAGGGCCCGCGCCGCCGCGCTGCGACCTGCCGGTGCGCACCTACGACAGCGTGCGCGGCTTCGTCGGCCGCCTCGCCGCCACCCCCGCCACGCTGCCGCGGCTTGTGGCGGAACTGCGCGCCATGGCGCCCGACCTCGCCCTGTGCGCCATGCCCGGCCCCCTGGACCTGCTGATGGGCGTGGCGCTGCGCCGCGTCGGCGTGCCCTACGCCGTGGTGGTGCATGACGCCGACCCGCACCCGGGCGACGGCTTCCCGCTGCAGATGACCCTGCAGCGCCGCCTGCTCGCCCACGCCGACGACCTCGTGGCCCTGTCCGGGCACGTCGCTGACCGCCTGCGCCAGCAGGATTCCGGCCGCCGCGTGCCGATCCGCGCCACCCTGCCGCCCTTCGTGTTCGGCCCGCCGCCGCCGCCGCCGCGCCGCCATGGCGGTCCGCTGCGCCTGCTCTCCTTCGGCCGGCTGCTGCCCTACAAGGGCCTCGACCTGCTCGCCGGCGGCCTGGCCCGGCTGGGGCCGCGCGACGACCTGGAGGTCCGCGTCGTCGGCCAGGGCCCGGACAGCGCCGCGCTCGCCCAGCTCCGCGGCCGGCGCGGCGTGCGGGTGGAGAACCGCTGGGTGCCGGAATCCGAGATCGGCGCGCTGCTCGCCTGGTCGGACGCCCTCGTCCTGTCCCACCGCGAGGCCAGCCAGAGCGGCGTGGCCGCCGCCGCCATCGCCGCCCGCCGCTGGGTGGTCGCCACCCGCGTCGGCGGCATCGTCGAGCAGCTCCGCCACGAGCCGCTCGCGCTGCTGTGCGAGCCCGACGCCGCCAGCATCGCCGATGCGATCCTGGCGCTGCTGGGACGCGCGACGCCGGATGCGGAGGCGGAGCACGACCCTTACGCGGTGTGGAACGACACCGCGGCCAGGCTGCTCGGGCAGCTCGGCGCGCGGCTGCGGCCGGCCGGAGAGGCCGGGCGTCAGTAGAAGGCAAGGCTGGCCGGAGAGGCCGGGCGTCGTGGAAGGCAGGGCCGGCC
>CAXSES010000043.1:0-13767 GCA_964236225.1 uncultured Acetobacteraceae bacterium | reverse complement strand
AGGCATGGCGGTGCGTGGGGCGCGTGCTATACCCCGCGGCGGCCCTCCCCATGGTGTGGCCCATGGACCCGTCTGCCTGGGCCACGGGGGCCGGAGAAGGGGATATGCCGATGGCCCGCCGCCGACAGCTCTACGAGGGTAAGGCCAAGATCCTGTTCGAGGGCCCCGAGCCCGGCACCCTGGTGCAGTACTTCAAGGACGACGCGACCGCCGGCAACGGTGCCAAGAAAGGCGTGATCACCGGCAAGGGCGTGCTCAACAACCGCATCAGCGAGTACCTGATGATGCGCCTGGCAGAGATCGGCGTGCCCAACCACTTCGTCCGCCGCCTCAACATGCGCGAGCAGCTCATCCGCGAGGTGGAGATCATCCCGATCGAGATCGTGGTGCGCAACGTCGCCGCAGGCAGCCTGTCCACCCGCCTCGGCATCCCCGAGGGCACGCGCCTGCCGCGCTCGATCATCGAGTATTACTACAAGAACGACGCGCTGTCCGACCCGATGGTCGCCGAGGAGCACATCACCGCGTTCGGCTGGGCCAGCACCGCGGACATGGACGACATCGTGGCGCTGACCCTGCGCGCCAACGACTTCCTGTCCGGGCTGTTCCTGGGCGTCGGCATCACGCTGGTGGACTTTAAGCTGGAGTTCGGGCGGCTTTACGAGAACGACGACATGCAGGTCGTGCTCGCCGACGAGATCAGCCCGGACAACTGCCGGCTGTGGGACAGCAAGACCAACGAGAAGATGGACAAGGACCGCTTCCGCCGCGACCTGGGCCGGGTCGAGGAGGCCTACCAGGAAGTCGCGCGTCGGCTCGGCATTCTCCCGGAGGCGGGCACACGCGACATGAAGGGCCCGGAGGCGATGCAGTGACCGTCCCGGCGAGGAGCGTTGGTGTGCGTCACGCTGACGCGAGAGCGGGGGCGACGGCAAGGGTGGTGGCGGACGCCGCGGCCCGGATCGGGGCGATCAGGGTGTCCGCGCGATGACGCGCGCGGTGGTGACGATCATGCTCAGGCAGGGCGTGCTCGACCCGCAGGGCCGCGCCATCGGCCACGCCCTGGGCCAGCTCGGCTTCGAGGGCGTGGGCGAGATACGCGCCGGCAAGGTGATCGAGTTGGACCTTGCGGAGCCGGACCCGGAGCGCGCCCGCGCCCAGGCCGAGGAGATGGCCCGACGCCTGCTCGCCAACACGGTGATCGAGAGCTTTCGCGTGGAGCTGACCTGATGCGCACCCGGACCCCTCTGCCTGCCGCCGCCTGGCGCCGCCGTGTGCTCCGGCCTACAGGCGTCGCCGCGTCGCTGCTCGTCCTGCCCGCGCTGGTCGCCCTCGCCGGGCCTGCCCAGGCCCAGCGTCTCAGCCCGGTCACAGGCGAGGCGTTGATGAAGCTGTGCAGCAGCAAGGCCCCGGTCGGCTGCGATGCCTACGTCAGCGGCGTGTCCGACGCGGCCGAGCTGCTGGGTCGGTCCAGCGCGGACCCATCGGATCGCAGCTCCGCGCAGTTCTGCATCCCCCAGGACGTGGTGGGCAGCGCGCTGCGCCAGACGGTGATCGCCTGGGCGCAGGCTCACCCAGAGGACGGCAAGCAGGCCGCAGGCACGCTCGTCTTCCACGCCTTTCACGCCAGCTTCCCCTGCAAGGGCGGCGCTCCCGCAGGCAGCGCCACCGTCCGATGAGGGCCGCCATCGTCCTCTTCCCCGGGACCAACCGCGAGCGCGACATGGCGATCGCGCTGCGCCAGGCCAGCGGGCGCGAGCCGACGCTGGTCTGGCACAAGGAGAGCGTGCTGCCGCCACTCGACCTCGTGGTGCTGCCGGGCGGGTTCAGCCACGGCGACTACCTGCGCTGCGGCGCCATGGCGGCGCTGTCGCCGATCATGGACGCGGTGCGCGCCTTCGCCGCCGGCGGCGGCCACGTGCTCGGCGTGTGCAACGGCTTCCAGATCCTCACCGAGGCCGGGATGCTGCCGGGCGCCCTGCTGCGCAACGCCGGGCTGCGCTTCATCTCGCGCGACTGCCATTTGCGGGTCGAGCGCGCCGACACCGACTTCACCCGCGGCTGGGTCGTGGGCGACGTGTTCCAGGCGCCGATGGCGCATGGCGACGGCAATTATTTCGCCGATGACGCCACGCTTGATCGCCTGGAGGGCGAGGGCCGCGTCGCCTTCCGCTACGCCTCGCCGGACGGCACGGTGCTGGCGGAGGCGCCGAACGGCAGCGCGCGCTCGATCGCGGGCGTGAGCAGCGAGAACGGCAGGGTGCTCGGGTTGATGCCGCACGCGGAGGACCTGGTCGATCCGCTGTGCGGCGGCGTGGACGGGCGGCCGTTGTTCGCGGGTCTGGCGGAGGCGCTGGCGGCGTAGGCAAGGCTGGGGGGCGAGGCCGCCCCCCAGACCCCGGCGCACGTTGTTCTTTCTCATCATGCCGGTCCAGGGCGGCTCGCCCTGGCGGGGTCCAGGGGCAGAGCCCTGGCCTTGCTTTCCCTTGGAGGCCTCATGCCCCTCATCGACGCCGCTCTTGCCCGGACCTTCGGCCTCAGCGCCCCCGAGTACGCCCAGGTCGAGGCGATCCTCGGCCGTGTCCCCAGCCTGACCGAGCTCGGCATCTTCTCGGTGATGTGGTCCGAGCACTGCTCGTACAAGTCGTCGCGCGCCTGGCTGCGCCAGCTCCCCACCAAGGCGCCCTGGGTGGTGCACGGCCCTGGCGAGAACGCCGGGGTGGTGGACATCGGCGACGGCCTGGCCGCGATCTTCAAGATGGAGTCCCACAACCACCCGAGCTTCATCGAGCCCTACCAGGGGGCGGCCACCGGCGTCGGCGGCATCCTGCGCGACGTGTTCACCATGGGCGCGCGCCCGGTCGCCAACCTCAACGCGCTGCGCTTCGGCTCGCCCGACGCTGCGGGGACGAGGCGGGTGGTGGACGGGGTGGTGCGTGGCATCGGCGGCTACGGCAACTGCGTCGGCGTGCCCACGGTGGGCGGCGAGATCGACTTCCACCCCGCCTATGACGGCAACCCGCTGGTCAACGCGATGACGGTGGGGATCGCGCCGCTCGACCGGATCTTCCTCTCGGCGGCGGCGGGGATCGGCAACCCGGTGGTCTATGTCGGCAGCCGCACCGGGCGCGACGGCATCCATGGCGCCACCATGGCGTCGGCGGAGTTCGACGCCGACACCGACGCCAAGCGCCCCACGGTGCAGGTCGGTGATCCCTACGTGGAGAAGCTGCTGATCGAGGCGTGCCTGGAGCTGATGGCGACCGACGCGATCGTGGCGATCCAGGACATGGGGGCCGCCGGCCTGACCTCCTCGGCCGTGGAAATGGCCGGCAAGGGCGGCGTCGGCATCGAGCTGGAGCTGGATTCGGTGCCGCAGCGCGAGGCGGGGATGAGCGCCTACGAGATGATGCTCTCGGAGAGCCAGGAGCGCATGCTGATGGTGCTGCGGCCGGACTGTGAGGCGGTGGCGCGGGCGATCTTCAACAAGTGGGAGCTGGAGTTCGCGGTGATCGGGCGCATCACCGACACCGGGCGCATCGTTCTGCGCCATAGGGGCGTGGTGGAGGCCGACATCCCGCTCGACCCGCTGGCGGAGCAGGCGCCGCTGTACCACCGGCCGACCGAGGAGACGCCGAAGCGCGCGGCGCTGGGCGAGGTCGCGGACCCGGTCGGGGTTGCGCAGGCGCTGCTGATGCTGGTGGGGTGCCCCGATTTGTGCTCGCGGGCGTGGGTGTGGGACCAGTACGACAGCACCGTGGGCGGGCAGACGATCCGCAGGCCGGGGGGCGCGGACGCGGCGGTGGTGCGCGTGGCCGAGCGCCGGGCGCTGGCGCTGACCACGGACTGCACGCCGCGCTACTGCCTTGCCGACCCGGAGGCGGGGGGCGCGCAGGCGGTGGCGGAGGCGTGGCGCAACCTCGTGGCGGTGGGGGCGACGCCGCTCGCGATCACGGACAACATGAACTTCGGCAACCCCGAGAAGCCGGAGATCATGGGGCAGTTCGCGGGGTGCATCCGCGGCATGGCGGCGGCGTGCGTCGCACTGGACTTTCCGGTCGTGAGCGGCAACGTGAGCCTCTACAACGAGACGCGGGGCGCGGCGATCCTGCCGACGCCGGCGATCGGCGGGCTGGGCGTGCTGGAGGACGCGGCGGCCTCGGTCGGGCTGGCGCTGCTGCCTGGGCTCGACCTGGTGCTGGTGGGCGAGACGGCGGGGCATCTGGGGCAGTCGCTGTGGCTGCGCGAGGTGTGCGGGCGCGAGGACGGGCCGCCGCCGCCGGTGGACCTCGCCGCCGAGCGGGCGCACGGCGACTTCGTGCGCGGCGCGATCCGGCGCGGCGAGGTGGCCGCCTGCCACGACTGCAGCGACGGCGGGCTGCTGGTCGCGGTCGCAGAGATGGCGCTGGCCGGCGGCGTGGGCGCCACGCTTCTCGCCCCCGGCGATGCCTCGCCCGCCGGCGGGCGGGGCATCGCCGGGGCTGGTGCCGCGGCGCACGGTCCGGGCGGCCTCGCCCCCCACGCGCTCTGGTTCGGCGAGGACCAGGCGCGCTACGTGCTTGCCACCGCGCATGCCGACACGCTGCTTGCGCACGCCGCCGCCGCCGCCGTGCCCGCCTGGCGCCTCGGCCGCGCCGACGCGAAGGCCGCAGACCCCCGTTTGACACTGCCGGGCGCGGTGCTCATATCCCTGGGCAGCCTGCGGGCCGCGCACGAGCGTTTCTTCCCGGACTGGATGGGGCACTGACCCGCCGCCCTGGATGACGATCGCGGGCGCTCCGCCGGTCCCACCCGGCCGCCGCTGTGCGGGCCTCGGCCACGGAGAGCGTGCATGGCAATGGCGATCGGCGAGATCGAGGCGATGATCCGGGCCGCCCTACCTGACGCCATCGTCACGGTGGAGGATCTGGCGGGCGACGGCGACCACTATGCCGCTACCGTGATCAGCGAGAGCTTCCGCGGCCAGTCGCGGGTGAAGCAGCACCAAATCGTCTACGCCGCCCTGCAGGGGCGCATGGGTGGCGAACTGCACGCGCTTGCCCTGCAGACTTCCGTGCCCGGCGACCCTGCGACCCGCTAGGCCCGCGCCTCGTCACCGTGTCCACCCGCCAACCAGGGAGTTTCATGCCATGACCACGATCACCGACCGCATCCAGGGCGAGATCACCGAGAATCCGGTGATGCTCTACATGAAGGGCAACGCCATGTTCCCGCAGTGCGGCTTCTCCGCGCGCGTGGTGCAGATCCTCACCCACATGAAGATCGCCTTCAAGACCGCCAACGTGCTTGAGGACCCCGAGCTGCGCGACGGCATCAAGCAGTTCTCCAGCTGGCCTACAGTGCCGCAGCTCTACGTCGGCGGCGAGTTCGTCGGCGGCTGCGACATCATCACCGAGATGTTCCAGTCAGGCGAGCTGGAAACGCTGATCCGCGACAAGGGCCTCGCCAAGGTGGCCTGACCGTTACGGTTCACGGATAAATGGCGGCAGGGGCCGGTTGCCCACTTGCCCCGATGCCACGCATGATCTAGGCCGTGGTGGGAAGCATCTGGAGCACGATCGCATGCATGGACTGATTCGCACCGCCGCCGCAGCGGTGCTGGGACTTGGCCTCCTGGCCGGGACCGCCGCCCTGAGCACAGCCTCGGCGGAGCACGTCGTCACCGAGAGCGAGGCCGGGAAGTTGAGCTTTGACGCGCTGACCGCCGCGCCGGCGCGCGCCTACGTGCACCAGGCGCAGTATTACCATCGTCGCTTCATGCGTCATCGCTACTACCGGCACCACCGTCCCTACCGCTGAGCCGAGCGGACCTGACGCCTGACGCATCGCCGGCCCGTTCCCTCGGGCCGGCGATGCGCGTTTCGGGCCTGCACCTTCCGGCGGGCGGAGCTCTGGCGGCAAGTCCGCAGGATGCCGGACCGGCCCGCTGCGATCGGCAGGCTTGGAGCTGTCCTGCATGGCGGGACAGGTCTCGATACTCCCGACCATCATCAGGCAAGGTTGAGGCTCCACCAAACGCTCGCCTTTGGAAATCCCTACTTATGTTAGCGGTCAAATACGACGACCGGTTTAGCAAGCAGGGCCAGGGGCTCTGCCCCCATGCTTCAAGGCGGGGACCCCGCCAAAGGCTCGCCTTTGGAAGCCATTACTTAGAGCGTTTTCAGGTCACATGGCCTCACCTTCGGGTGTCAGACCTGATGGCGTCCACCTGGTTGCGTGTGGGGTGTGAACCCATCAATCCCAAAAACGCTCTAAGTTGCGCCGGGTCCAGGGGCGGCTCGCCGCCGCCTTGAAGCAGGGGCGGGTCTGGGCAGAGCCCAGCCTTGCCTGCTGCCATGCCGTAGGCCTACGCCGTCGCCTCCGGCCGGACGTCCTTGATGTCGCGGAACCCCAGGCCAGGGTGCAGATCCACCGTCCGCTTCATCATGAACGCCGAGCTGGCCAGGAACACCGGGTCGCCGTCCACGTCATCGGCCATCGCCGAGCGGTTCTCGCCCACGAAGCGCTCCACCGCCAGCCTCTCGCCGCTGACCCAGCGCGCCAGGCTGTAGGGCACCGGCTCGAAGCCGATCCCCACGCCGTACTCGGCGCCCATGCGCGCCACCAGCACGTCGAGCTGCAGCGTGCCGACCACGCCGACGATCGGCTGGCTGCCGTCCTGCGGCCGGAACAGTTGCACCACCCCCTCCTCCGCCAGTTCCTGCAGCGCCTGGCGCAGCTTCTTCGCCTTCATGGCGTCGTCCAGGCGCACGCGCCGCAGGATCTCCGGGGCGAAGTAGGGCACGCCCACGAACTGCAGGTCCTCAGCCTCCGTCAGGGTGTCGCCAATGCGCAGCGTGCCGTGGTTCGGGATGCCCACCACGTCGCCGGCATAGGCCTCCTCCGCGATCTGGCGGTCGCGGGCGAAGAAGAACTGGGGGGCGTGCAGGGGGATCGTCTTGCCGGTACGGACCTGGCGCAGGCGCATCCCGCGCGTCAGCCGGCCGGAGCAGATGCGGGCGAAGGCGATGCGGTCGCGGTGGTTGGGGTCCATGTTGGCCTGGATCTTGAAAACCAGCGCGGTGAGCGAGGGCTCGCCGGCCTGCACGGTCCGGGTGTCGGCGGGCTGCGCGCGCGGCGTCGGGCCGAAGGCGACCAGGGCGTCGAGCAGGTCGAGCACGCCGATCTCGCGGATGGCGCTGCCGAAGAACACCGGGGTCAGGTGGCCGGCGTCGAAGCTCCCGCGATCGAACTCGGGCAGCGCCGAGCGCACCAGGTCGATCTCCTCGGCCATGGCGATCATGCGCGGGTCGGACTGATCGACCGCTTCGGTGGTGTGGATCTCGCGGGTGCGCAGGTCGTAGGTGCCGATGAACTGGCTGGCACGGCCGATCGGCCAGGTGGCCGGCGAGGTGTCGAGCGCCAGGGTGGAAGCGACCTCGTCGAGCAGCTCGATCGGGTCGCGGGCCTCGCGGTCCATCTTGTTGATGAAGGTCAGGATCGGGATGTCGCGCATCCGGCAGATCTCGAACAGCTTTCGCGTGCGCGCCTCGATGCCCTTGGCGGCGTCGATCACCATGACGGCGGAGTCCACTGCGGTCAGGGTGCGGTAGGTGTCCTCGGAGAAGTCCTCGTGGCCCGGCGTGTCGAGCAGGTTGAACACGCAGCCGCCGTACTCGAAAGTCATCACCGAGGTCACGACGGAGATGCCGCGGTCGCGCTCGATGCCCATCCAGTCCGAGCGGGTGCGGCGGCGCTCGCCCTTGGCACGGACGTTGCCGGCGAGCTGGATCGCGCCGCCGGCGCGCAACAGGCGCTCGGTCAGCGTGGTCTTGCCGGCGTCGGGGTGGGAGATGATCGCGAAGGTGCGGCGGCGCGCGATCTCCGCGCCCAGCGTGCCCCTGCCTTCCGCGCCACGGTCGAGTGTCTGCTCGCTCATCGTCCCCCCGAGACGGTCAGGATGGTGCCGTTGACGTAGGACGCGGCGTCCGAGATCAGCCAGGCGACGGCCTCGGCAATCTCCCCGGGCTGGCCGACGCGGCGCGCCGGGATCGCGGCCATGAGGCGGTCCTGGCGTTCCTGCGAGTTCATGTCGGTGTCGATCAGGCCGGGGGCGACGGCGTTGACGCGGATGCCCTCGGCCGCGACCTCGCGGGCCAGGCCGAGGGTGAAGCTGTCGATCGCGCCCTTGGTCATGGCGTAGTGCACGAACTCGCCTGGGCTGCCGAGGCGCGAGGCGACGGAGCCGATGTTGACGATCGCACCCCCTGCCCCGCCGTGGGACGTGGACAGACGGCGCACCGCCTGCTGGGCGCAGAGGAAGGCGCCGGCGACGTTGACCTGCAGGACGCGGGCGAGGTCGGCGGGCGGCAGGGCGTCGACGCGCGAGGTGCCGCCGATGATGCCGGCGTTGTTCACCAGGCCGCCGAGAGGGCCGAGCGCCTGCTCGGCGGCGTCGAACATGCGGGCTACGGCGTCCGGGTCGGAGACGTCGGCGGCGATGGCAGTGGCACGGCCGCCCCGGGCGCGGATGTCGGCGGCGACGGCCTCGGCGGCGGAAGCGCCGGCCACGTAGTTCACGCAGACCGGGTGGGCGGCGGCGGCGAGGCGGCGGCAGATGGCGGCGCCGATGCCGCGGCTGCCGCCGGTGACCAGGATCGCGCGGGGATCGGGCATCGAGCCGTGCTCCAGGAAGGAAGGCCAGGGGCGCTGCCCCCATGCCTGGAAGCGGGGACCCCGCCAAAGGGCGAGCCCTTTGGAAACCATCACTTGGGGTGGGAGTCGCCTGGCTTCACGTGTGCCGGTCCAGGGGCGCTGCCCCTGGCGGGTCCAGGGCAGAGCCCTGGCCTTGTCTTTGCCTGCCCCGCAAACGAAAGACGCCGGGGCGATGGCTCGCGCCCGGCGTCTGCCGTGTGGTCAGGGCCGCGAACTAGCGGGAGTAGAACTCGACGACGAGGTTCGGCTCCATGGTGACCGGGTAGGGCACGTCGGAGAGCTTGGGCGCGCGGGTCATGCGGCCCTTCATGGCGCGGTGATCGACCTCGTAGTACTCGGGGACGTCGCGCTCGCCGCTCTGGGTAGCGTCGAGCACCATCGCGAGCTGCTTGGACTTCTCGCGCACCTCGATCAGGTCGCCGTCCTTGACCAGGAAGGACGGGATGTTGACCTTGCGGCCGTTGACGGTGACGTGGCCGTGGTTGACGAACTGGCGGGCTGCGAACGGGGTGATCGCGAACTTGAGGCGGTAGATCACCGCGTCGAGGCGGCGCTCCAGGATCTCAATCAAGTTCTCCGAAGTGTCGCCCTTGCGGCGGACGGCCTCGTCGTAGTATTTGCGGAACTGCTTCTCGCCAATGTTGCCGTAGTAGAACTTTAGCTTCTGCTTGGCCATCAGCTGCACAGAGAAGTCGCTCGGCTTCTGCTTGCGGCGCTGGCCGTGCTGGCCGGGACCGTACTCGCGCTTGTTGATCGGCGACTTGGCGCGGCCCCAAAGGTTCACGCCCAGGCGGCGGTTCACCTTGTACTTGCTCTCGAGGCGCTTGGTCATGCGCACACCCCTGTTCTATGCCGGCCGCTTCGCGGTTTCGGCTCGTTGCACCGGTAGGCCGCCTCCGGGCCCTCCCCCTTGCAGGGAAAAGGGAACACGAAGGGGCGGGCGCGGGCCACGAAGGCCCGTCCACGTTCCCGGCAGTGGCGCGGGGTGTGGCAGGGTGGGTGGGTGGTGTCAAACGCCGGCCCGGCCGAAACAAGCAAGGTTGAGGCTCCGCCTCAAACTCCGCCAGGGGCGAGCCGCCCCTGGACCTGCCTCTCTTGGGGAATGCTGGACTCGACTTTGGGAGCAGACGGTTTCAGGTGGGATGACTGAATGGCGGGACTCAGGCGCTGCTTGACAGTGGTGGAGTGCACGCTGATCGAGGTGCGGCTGCAGGACGGGTGGCGTCCTTGCGCCGTCACCCGCGCGGTGAGGCGCTTGCCTGGCACGGTGTCGGGCAAGGCGGCGCACCACGGCGAAGGCGAGCTGCCGGGTGCTAGGTCGCTGAATGCCAAGCCCGCACCGTTGCGACAGACCCTGACCTACGACCAAGGCAAGGAAAACAGCCCGGCACAAGGACCCTCTACGGCCACGGGATGCGTGTCTTCCTCGCCAATCCGCACACATCCTGGCAGCCTGGCCGCAACGGAGGCCTTTCCTGCGGACACACCTCGACCGATAGTTGCGAAGCGTCCCCCAGGCTGCAACCATTCGTCGCACCAACCAGCCGGTGATGACGCCCCCATGGACTCCACGGCCTCCGTCTTCCACAGCGACCTGTCGCTTGCCGCCAAGCTCGACCGGGCCAGGACCGAGCTGCTCGACCTGTCCGCCCGCAACCGCCTGCTTAACATCCAGCGCTCCTCGAAGACGACAAAGACGATCGAGGTCGTCGACGAGCGGTCGGCGGAGGTGTTCCGCCTTCTCGTGAAGGAAGCCAAGCCCTTCACCTTCCTTCCGGGCAGGGGCGGAGAGGCCACGTCTGATGAGGACGACATCGCGCAGGACGGACTGCTCCCCGCGCTGCCGCAGCCCGAGGACACCCAGCTCGACGAGCGCGGCGTGCCTGTCCGCCACGCCGACACCCGCCTGCAGACCCGGATGACCTCGAAAGGCCTGCAGAAGCGCCTGCTCGACCTGCACAACGACGCCAGGACCCTGGAGGAAGAGCAGGGTGTTAACGTGCTCTTCCTGGCGCTGGGCACCCTGAAATGGATCGACCCGCTGAAGGCGGATACCGTCCGCCACGCCCCGCTTGTCCTGGTGCCCGTCCGCCTCGAGCGCGGTGCCGCCGGCGAGAAGTTCAGGCTCCGCGCCCGCCCGGAGGAGACCTCCTCCAACCTCTCGCTCGATGAGTTCCTCGAGCGCGTGCACGCCCTGCGCCTGCCCGAGTTCCCGGCCGGCGAGGACCTCGACCCCGCCGCCTACCTTGCCGCGGTGGCCGAGGCGGTCTCGACCCGCCCGACCTGGTCGGTGCAGCCCGACGACATCGTCCTCGGCTTCTTCTCCTTCGCCAAGTTCCTGATGTATCGCGACCTCGATCCGGACAACTGGCCTGACCACGCCCGGCTTACGGCGCAGCCCACCATCCGCGCCCTGCTCTCCGACGGCTTCGCCGCCCCGGACGGCCTGATCCCCGAGGACGCGTCCGTAGACGAGCACGTGGCGCCGCTTGACATGCTGCACGTCGTGGACTGCGACAGCTCGCAGACGCTGGCGGTGCACGAGGTCCGGCGCGGGCACAGCCTGGTCATCCAGGGGCCACCGGGCACGGGCAAGTCGCAGACCATCACCAACATCGTTGCCGCCGCCGTGGCCGACGGAAAGACCGTCCTGTTCGTCGCCGAGAAGATGGCCGCACTCGACGTGGTCAAGCGCCGCCTGGACCAGGCCGGCGTGGGCGACGCCTGCCTGGAGCTGCACAGCAGCAAGGCCAGCAAGCGCCTGGTGCTCGACGAGCTGCGGCGCACCTGGGACCTCGGCGCCCCCCGCGGCGAGCACCCCGACGCGGTGTCCGCGCGCCTGCTCGAGGTGCGCGACCTGCTGAACGCCCACGCCGCGACCATGCACAGGCCGCACGTCGCGGCCGTCCTCACCCCCTGCGACGTCGTCGGCCACTTGGCCCGCCTGCACCGCGAGGGCCTGCGCCCCACCGACGTGACGCTGCACCGGCCGGAACTCTGGTCGCCCGAGGAGCGCGGCCGCCGCGAAAGCCTGCTTCGCGAGGTGGCCGAGCGCGTCGCCGACATCGGCCGCCCGGACGCGCATCCCTGGAGCGGCGTCGGCCTGCCGATGGTCATCCCGACCGCGGTGGAGCGCCTCATGGCCCGCATCGACGAGGCGCACCGCTTCCTCGTGTCATGGGTCGAACGTCAGGCCGCGCTGGCGGGCGCGCTGGAGACGACCCCGCCCCCTGCCCTCTCCGGCACCCCGGCCCTTGTCACACTGGCACGCCGGATCGCGTCCGCCCCCGGCCTGGAACAGCAGGCGCTCGGCGCCACGGCCTGGGCCGACCGCCCGGCGGACATCGGCAGGCTGCTGGCGGCCGGCGACGCCTACGCCCGGCTGTCCGCAACCCTCGAAGGCCTGGTCGTTCCGCAGGCATTGTACGAGCCCGTCGTCGACCTCCTGCCCAAGCTGGAACGGCTGCCGGCCAGCTTCGGCGACGAGGCCTTCGGGCGCGCGGCATCGCTCGCCGCCCTCCTGCCGCGCCTGCTGTCCGAGTGCGACCGCCTCGCCACCGAGCTTGGCATGCCAGCCGGTGACCACACCCTGGCCAGCGCCGCCCGCATGGTCGCCACCGCCGAGCGCGTCGCCGATGCCCCGGACGCCAGCCCGGAAGCCTTCGCCGCCACGGTCTGGGACCACGGCCTGGAGCAGGCCGGCGACCTCGCCGACGCCGTCGCCACGCTGGAGGCCGCGCGCACGGAGGTCGGCGCCCACGCCACCGAAACGGCCTGGACCACGGACCTCGCCGCCGCCCGCCAGGCGCTCGCGACGCACACCGGCTTCACGAAGCTCCTGAACGCCGACTGGCGCCGCGCCACCGCTCTGGTGAAATCCGTCCTGCGCGATCCCCCGGCCGCCCTGCCCGACACCCTGGCCTGCCTCGACGCCCTTGCGAGGGGCCAGGCGGCGCTGCGCACCATCCGCGAGGGCGACGCGTTCGGCCGCTCCGCCTTCGGTCCGGACTGGCGTGGCGACCGCTCCGCCTCCGCCCCGCTGGCCGCCCTGGTGGCCTGGATGCGGACCCTGCGCGGCCTGGGCGCCGAGCCGCGCCTGATCGCCGGCCGCGTGCCGGAGCGCTCTGCGCTGCGCGACAGGGCCGGCGTGGTGCGCCGCCACCTCGAGACCGCCCGCCCGCTGCTCTCGGCCCTGTGGGACGATCTGGGCGAGGCCGCCCCTGCCCTGCTGGGCGATGTCCCGACCGCCGAGCGCATCGTCCTGCCGGAATCCGCTCCTCGCCTGGCTACCCTGGTCGCCGCGGACGAGCGGGCACGCGCAGCCATGGCGACACCCCTGCTCCCGGCCGACCGCCTCGCCTGCCTGCGCCGCATCGTCGAACGCCAGGGCGCCGGCAGCACGGTCCTGGACGGCGAGGCCCTGGGCGCCTCCGCCTTCGGCCGTGCCTGGCGGGACGTGTCGAGCGACTGGCCGCACCTCTCCCTTGCGGCCGACTGGGTAGCCGCGAACCCCGACATTCGCCTCCTTGCCGCGCGGGTGGCACGCGAAGGCCTCGCCGCCGAGGCCGACGCGGTCGAGGCCGGCCGGACCCGGCTTGCCGACGACCTCGACGCCATCCTCTCCGCCCTGGCCACCGACACGTCCCGCCTGTTCGGCCTGCCCGCCCTTGGGACCGTCCCGACGGCTGGCCTTGCCGACCGTCTCGCGCTCTGGCTTGCCAACGCGGAGCAGCTCTCGAAGTGGGTGTCGTACCGCGACCGCGCGGACAGGGCGGCCGAACTGGGCCTCGGCGACCTGGTGGAACGCCTGCGCGACGGCCGCCTGCTCCCCGCCGAGGCGCTGCCGGTGTTCGAGATGGCCTACCACGAGGCGCTGCTGGCCGACCTCGTGTCGGCCCGTCCAGAGCTGGGCCGCTTCGACGGCATGCTGCACTCCAACCGTGTCCGCGAGTTCGGCGAGCTGGACCGCCAGCGCATCGCCGCCGCCCGACTCGAGGTGGTCAGAGCGCACCACCGCCGCATTCCGGCATCCAGCGGGGTCGGCCCAGTAGGAGTGCTGCGCGCCGAGATGGC
>CAXSES010000042.1:0-13961 GCA_964236225.1 uncultured Acetobacteraceae bacterium | reverse complement strand
TGTTCGAGCCGGTCCACGGCTCGGCGCCCGACATCGTCGGCAAGGGCATCGCCAATCCGATCGCCCAGATCTGGTCGGGCGCGATGATGCTCGACCAGCTTGGCCAGCCAAAGGCCGCATCGTCCATCGTGTCCGCGATCGAGACCCTGCTCGCGTCCAAGGACGCGCCCAGAACGCCCGATCTGGGCGGCAACGCGAAGACCCGCGACGTCACGAAGGCGCTGATCGCCAGTCTTCCGGACAGACCCTGACCGGGTGGCGACGGCGGGGAGCAGCCGTGCCGCTGCCGGAGATGCGTTTGTTGAGGCAAACAGGAGCGCCACCCCATGTCCGACAGCAGCCACGATCGCGCTATCGAGAAGTCGCCTTGGCGGCAGGCAGCCCTGGCGGCCTCTTGTTGCGCGGATCGGCGGCACCCTGATGGCGCAAGCGACTGCGCGGATGGCAGCGTTCGCCGGTCCGAAACGGGCTTGCGGCCATGAACCTTTTTCAGGCCAAGGTGGATGCGCTCGGCGCCCCCGTCGTCATGATTGCGCCTGGTGAGCCGGGCGGGCGAATCCCCCTCACGATCGCTCGGTGGCGGCATGACGGAGCCGAGGTGGTGGTCGGCGGCGGCGATGCGGTGTGCGTCGTGATGTCGCTGCACGAGAACAGGGCCGAGCGCCTGGTCCGTGGCCGCACCTCCTTGCAGCGCCCGAGGATCGGTTCGGTCAGCGTCGCCGACCCGCAGGACGTGACGCGATTCAGGCTTCAGGGCCGGACCGACGTGCTGCAGGTGTTCGTCGCGATGGATGAGATCGCCAGCGCCGCCGGGCCGCGCCGCGACTTCGACGTGCGCGCCCGGTTCCACGAGCCCGCGCCGGAACTTGAGCGCTGCACGGCCCGCGCCCTCGTCGCGTTGCACAAGGCAGGCGTGCCGGACCCGCTGCTGTTGTCGAGCATAGCGCTGCAATTGTCGCTCTGCCTGATCGAGCCGCTCCAGGACCGCGAAGCCCGCGCGGTCGGGGGATTGGCTCCCCGGCATCTGCGCAGGGTCCAGGAGCTTATCGCCGCGCGCGCGTCCGAACCGGTGGCGGCGTCGCCGACCCTGGCCGAACTGGCGGCGGAGGCGGGCCTGAGCCTCAGCCACTTCGCCCGCGAGTTCCACCGGACGGTCGGCCAGACTCCTTACGCCTACATGCTGCACCGACGCATAGAGCGTGCGAGGGAGCTGATCGCCCGCCTGGAGATTTCCCTCGCGGAGGTGGGGCACCGGTCGGGCTTCCCGTCGCCCGCCCACTTCTCGGACCGCTTTCGCCGCGAGGTCGGGGTCACGCCCGGCGACCTGCGCCGCGCCCTGTGCTTCTAGACTGGATCGGGACCGTGAGTGATCCGGGGCAGGCCGGTCGGGACGCCATGCGGCACCAGGAGGCCCGGTTGTTGCGCTGCCGGCGCGCTTCGCACGCGGCCGACACGGCGGCGACGACCAGGGTGCGTTGCCGCAAGCCCGCCGATTGCCGCAGCCAGGACGGTTCGAACAAGGACATGGTTCGTCGGAAGCGGCCGTCTCGCAGCCTTGCGGGTCGGCCTGCAGGAGGTTCGTCCAACGCGCCGCTATTGCGATCTTGCTTCAATGGAGTCGTCGCCGTGCCCCGGTTCATGGTTTGACGTTCGTGCGGCGTTGCGAACGGTGCACGGTTGCGATCCATCGGGACTTGAGCCCCTCTCTTCAGGTCATGCAGAATGTCCGCCAGCAGCAATGACCGTTCAGAC
This sequence comes from uncultured Acetobacteraceae bacterium, assembly GCA_964236225.1. GTDB lineage: Bacteria > Pseudomonadota > Alphaproteobacteria > Acetobacterales > Acetobacteraceae > CAXSEF01. Next base: position 12,209 of record CAXSES010000042.1, on the reverse strand, counting down.
TTCAGCCACGATCGCACCATCGAGAGGCTGCTGCGGCAGCAGGCGGCCCTGGCGGCCTTCGGCAGCTTCGCCTTCCGCGAGCCCGATCTGCTGCTGGTGCTGACCGAGGCCACGCGCATCTGCGCCGCCTGCCTGGACGTGCCGTTCGCCAAGGTGTGCCGCTACCGCGCCGCAGAGAACGACCTCCTCATCGTGGCCGGGTGGGGCTGGCACCTCGGCGTCATCGGCCGGGTGGTCTCGCAAGCCGACGAAAGCTCGCCGCAGGGACGGGCCTACGTCACCGGCAGGCCGGTCATCATGCGCGACCTGCAAACCGCGGACGGCCTGGCTCCGCCGGCCTTCTACGGGGAGCACGGCGTCGTCTCGACCGTCGATGTCGTCATCCCCGCCATCGACGGGACGGCCTACGGCGTGCTGGAGATCGACAGCACCCACCAGCACCAGTTCGACGTGCACGACATCAACTTCCTGACCGGCTTCGCCAACGTGCTGGCCGAGTCCGTCGCCAGCGCGACCCGGGTCAAGGCGCTGCGGGACGCGCTGGATGCCAGGAACCTTTTGGCGGAGGAGTTGCAGCACCGGGTCCGCAACAACCTGCAGATGATCACCGGCATGCTGGAAAGCCATGCCCGAAGCCTGCCTGGCGGAGCTGCCCGGCAGGGCATCGACTCGATCGCCCGTCGCGTGACCACGCTGGGGCAGGTCTATGACAGCCTGCTCGGCGTGGGGCTGAGCGGGACGGTGGACCTGGGCGGCTACCTGCGCGCGCTGTGCGAGAAACTTCCCGGCCTGCAGGCCGAGCGGACCCGCCCGGTGCGGATCGTCTGCCATGCCGAGCCGGTCATGCTCGGCGTCGACGAGGTATCGGCCCTGGGCATGGCCGTCGCGGAACTGGTGACCAACAGCTACGGCCATGCCTTCCCGGACAGGGAAGGCAGCATCGTCGTCACCCTGACGCGCGCCAGCCCCGCCTCGGCGACGCTCACGCTCGAGGATGACGGCGTGGGCTTCGAGGCCGGGGCCGGCAGCTTGCGCCACGGACTGGGCCTGGTCCGGCGCCTGGTGGAACAGGTCGGCGGCACACTGGACGTCCGCTCCACCGATGGAACGGTCTGGAGTCTAGGCTTTCCGGTGCCAGGAACCTCCGACGGGACCAAGGCGGCGCGTGTTCGCCGGGTCGGAAGGCCCGTCGCCACCGGAACGAACGCCAGGAGAGTCCAGTTCTAGCGGTTCCGCCGTTCCTCGACTTCCGCCTCTCGTTCATTTCCCGAAAGGAAAAGGAGTTGCCATGCCAGAGATCCCAGGATCGCCGCCTTCGGGTCCTGCCACGGACGTTGCGTTGGCTCCTCCGCTGGATGCCGCGGGTTCGGCAAGGTGCGCCGGGCCTGATCGGCGGCGTCTCATCGGCGGCGGGCTGGCCTTGAGCCTGGCTGCGATCCGGTCTGCGCAGGCGGAGCCCGAACTCGCCAGGCCTGCGGGAACCGACGAGGCCGTCGCGCACACCCAGCCGTTCGTCTTCCCGGGCGCCGATGCGATCGAGACGGGCTATGCGAACGGCCCTGGCGCCGTCGCGAACACGTTCTTCTTTCCCAGGTTCCGGCAGAGCTTCGTGAACACGCCGGGAATGACGATCAACGGCGTGCAGGCCTCGGGAGCAAGCATCAACACGCTGGTTGGCGGCAAGGGGCCGCCCTTGCTGCTGCTGCACGGCCATCCGGAGACACACGTCACCTGGCACAAGGTCGCAGCCAGGCTGGCCGAACGGTTCACGGTCGTGATGACCGACCTGCGGGGCTACGGCGACAGCAGCAAGCCCGAGGGCGGGCCACAGCAGGTCAACTACTCCAAGCGCGCGATGGGCAACGACCAAACGGAGGTGATGAAATCCCTTGGCTTCACCGAATTCCAGTGCGTTGCCCACGATCGCGGCGCCCGGGTGCTGCAGCAGATGATGATGGACCACCCGGACGCAGTCACCCGCGGCGCCACGCTCGACATCGCTCCGACCGAGCTGATGTACGCCCACACCAACCAGGAGTTCGCGACCAAGTACTACTGGTGGTTCTTCCTCATCCAGGACGCGCCGCTGCCCGAGGACATGATCAACGCCTCGACCGAAATGTTCATCAAGGCCCACCTTTATGCCCAATGCAGGACGCCGGGCGCCATCGTGCCGGAAGCGTTCGCCGAGTACCTGCGCTGCTACCGGGACCCGGACCTCGTGCATGCCGTGTGCAACGATTACCGCGCGTCGGTCGGGATCGACGTGGCGATCCAGAAAGCCGAGAACGGCCGCAAGATCTCGCAGCCGCTGCTGGCGCTGTGGGGGTCCAAGGGCACGGTCGGCACGACGTTCGACGTGATCGCGTTGTGGAAGCAGGATGCCTCAGACGTTTCCGGACAGGGGCTGCCCTGCGGCCACCTCGTTCAGGAGGAAGCGCCAGAGGCGCTGCTGAAGGCGCTCCAGCCGTTCCTGGTTCCGGGCTGACCTGCCGGGTCCGGTGCACGCCCCGCGGTCTCGACCGGACAGGCCCGCTACCCCCAAGGGCACGCGGCTGCCGATCACCGCCGACCAGGCCGGCCTCGCCGTCCGATGCAGGCTCGACGAGGGCACCTGCGAAAAGGACGCCAGGGCGTCCGACGTCCGGATCGCCGGCCTCGGCATCACGCCAGCCGGGTTCCGTGGCGGCGGGACCTGCGCCGTCGCGCCGCGGACCAGTCCCGCATGACGCAGTCGTTCCGGCTCGTATCGATGGCCGAATGCGATGACCGGCTTAGCAGGTAAGGCCAGGGGCTCTGCCCCCATGCTTCAAGGCGGGAACCCCGCCAAAGGCTCGCCTTTGGAATCCAATACTTAAGTTGCGCCGGGTCCAGGGGCGGCTCGCCCCTGGCGGGTCTGGGCAGAGCCCAGCCTTGCTTGCCTAAACTGTCATCGCATTCGGCTTTTGGTATCAGACTTTTACCCCGCGATGATCCTGCGCAGCACCGCCTCCACGCTCCCCGAGATCGCGAGGTTTCCCGCGTCGTTCGGATGGGGCGGCCGGTCGAGCGACATCAGCTCCGGCCGCACGCTGGCCGGCGAGCCCTTGTCGCTCACGGCGCCGTCGCACTCGATGTAGTCCCACCCGGACCCGCGGATCATGTCGTCATACGCATGCCGGTTGGCGTCGCTGGCCAGGGTTTCCGCATAGGGTGTCGAGGTTGCCGCGACCGGATGGATGCCCCGCTGCGCACACCACATCCCCAGCGCGATCACCCCGCCAAGGCTCGCCGAGTAGGTGGCGGGCGTGCCGCGCGGCAGGTCGTTGGGGCTCTCGCCCTTGATGATCGCAACGCTTGGCGGCGCGGCCAGGATCATCTGCTGCAGGTTCGCCTGGAACGACGCGGACGACATGCCCTGGTAGGCGATCTTGCACACGGAGACAGGCAGGGCCGGCGTCGAGATGCGGCAGGCCGCCAGGTGGAACGGGTCGCACTGCACCGTTGCGCTGCCGAACCCCTGGAAGATGCTGTCCCCGCCGACCATCACTGACAGGCCCGGCACCGCCGTGTGGAAGATCACGCCCGTGGGAGCGAGGAACCGGTCGGGGCCGGCCTGGACCGGGCCGGGCGCGGTCGCGCAGTCGCCCGGGGTCGCGCCCGCCCGCACGATCCGTCCGCATGACGCGGCGTCGAACGCGCCTCCGCCGGGAGGCAGGTGATCCAGCACGTCCCCCGCCACCGCGCACGGCATCGGCTGTGCCGAGAACGATCGGGTCAGCAGCAGCGGGAACGCGCCATCGAACCGGGGCAGCGCGGCGATCGGCATCACGTCCGACACCAGCAGCCCGGCCACGCGGTCGTTCTCCGGGATGAACCCGGTGGCGCCCTGGATGGCGGCGGGGATGATCCCGGACCGCTGGCCGCCGAACGTGACCGGCTGCCACAGCGAGGGGTCCGGCACGCCTGATGGGTTGACCGGATTCGTGGCGTCGCCTTCCGTCACCGTGGGCGCCGCGGCGGCGCTGTCCACCCCGCGCGGCACGGTGTCGAGGCTCATCCAGAACAGCTGCGTCGCAAGGAACGGAGTCTCCGCGGTGAATGCCGCGGTGAGAGTCACGCCACCGCCGATGGTCCCCGCCGCGCCCCAGAACGGCATGCGGGTCTGAAGCGTCGTGAGCCTCGCGCCGGACGAACCGGTGGCGCGTGCGAGGCGGGGCAGGGCGGGCAGGGCGAGGCCGGCCGCTCCGAGGCGCAACAGGGTGCGGCGGGCGAGAGCGGCGCGGATCAGGTCAGGCATCGTTCTTCCGGTGTCATCGTGCATTGCAGCATGCATCGGAACGAACGGCCTTGGAACAGGCAAGGCGCCGGGCCTTGGCGGATCGGCGCCCGCTGTCATGCAGGCGGGCAATGACGAGTTCATGAAGATCGCTGCATCAGGTGCGTTCCGGGCCTTCGGCGGCGTCCTGCGGCGATGCCAGGCGGGTGGAAGCCTTCAGCCGATCGAAACGGCAGGGCTGACCGGGTTGATCCACGCCACCCTGCACGGCGCGATGACCTCGAACCCGGCCGCCGCACCAGGGAAGCCCTGCCTGCCTCCGAAGCCGCCGCCCACCCGCTCGCACACCACGCGGACCCTGTGCCGCGGCAGCCCGAGCAGGTCGGCGATCCCCTGGCGCACCAGGAACGGCACCCGCGTGGAGCTGCGCACCGCCAGCGGGTTCCCGTCCCTATGTCCATGGAGGTTAGGAAGGATCGGTCAGCGCTTCCACCACGGCCAGGACTGCCGCTGGCGTCCGGTGCTGCCGAAGGTGGCAAAGACGCCATCCCTCGAACGAAGGAAGGTATGCCTCGAGCAACGGCACGAGGCGACCGTCGGCGATCGGCCTTGTCGCGAGCGGCTCCAGCACGTAGGCAACGCCGACTCCGGCGATGGCGGCGGCGATGGCGACATCGCAGTGCGAAGCGGTGAGCGGCCCGGAGACTGCGAGCGTGACGTCCCCACTGGCAGTGGTGAAGCGCCAGCGGTGATTCGAGTGCTTGTCAGGCCGGCGCCACTGGATGCAGCGATGGCCAAGCAGTTCCGCGGGCTCGCGTGGCGTGCCCTGGGATGCCAGGTAGGCGGGCGACGCGACCACGACATGGCGCAGGTTGCCGCCGAGTGGCACCGCGACCAGGCGGGCATCCACGCATTCCCCTCGCCGAACCACCAGATCGAAGCCATCGGCGACGAGGTCGCTCGCCGCATCGTCAACCGTCAGATCAAGCGCCACCTCGGGGAGAGCCTTGGCCAGGCGGCCAAGCGCCGGTCCGACGTGGCGCTGGTACGCGGCACGCGGCAGGTGCAGCCGAACCAGGCCGCGGGGTTCGACACGCTGGTCCCGCGTGTCCTGCACCGCAGCCTCGATCTCGGCCATGGCGGGCGCGAACCGGTCGAGCAGCCTTGCGCCTGCGCCGGTCAGGGACACCCGGCGCGTCGTTCGATTCAGGAGCGTGACGTCGAGCCGTTCCTCCAGCGCGCGGATCGTCTGGCTCAGCGTGGACGGTGCCATGCGCAGGCGTTCGGCGGCGCGTGAGAAGCTGCCCTGGCCGGCCACTTCGGCGAACGCCCGCAACTCGGCGTAGTCCGATCCGCGCATTATGCCTCAGATGGCGAAGAGTGTGTTCCGATCATCTACGATAGTCCGAGAGGAGCCGCCAGCGTAAATGGCGGTCCGGGAACGTCTCGAGGTTCGAGCGCCAGGGCAGGAAGGGATTGCGATCACATGGGCAAGTCGACCAGCCCGGTGCTTCTCCTGCTCGGCGCGGCAGGCGTGGCGGTCGCGGCCGGCGTCGCGCGATCATCCAATCTGCGCGCCGTGCGCGCGGCGTTCCGGAAGTGGGGCGCCGGCGAGGGCTCGCTGTTCGACCTGATGGCGGATGACGCGATGGTCGTGATCCCCGGCACCGCCCCGCACTGCGGCACCTTCAGCAAAGGCGTGTTCGCAAGGGATGTGGCCGCGCCGTTCATGGCGCGCTTCAGCAGGCCGCCAGCCCCGCGCGCCAGCAGGATCTGGTCCGACGGGGACGACGTTGCCGTTCTCGCGGAGGCCGAAGGGACGAGGCGCGACGGCAAGCCCTATGCGAACAGCTACGTCTTTGTCCTGAGGATGCGGGGCGGCCGCGTCGTGCGGGCGACGGAGTTCCTCGACATGACGGCGTTCAACGACGTCTGGGACAATGTCGAGCCGGAGTCGAGCCCGGCCGCTGCGACGGAGCGGCGCCGATGAAGCGCTGGGTCATCGACCGGCACGGGCGCGACAGCCTCCGCATCGACGAGGCGCCGACGCCGCGCCCCGGGGCGGGCGAGGTGCTCGTCCGGGTTTGCGCAGTGGCGCTCAACGCACGCGACCCGATGATGATCGACCACGGGATGGGCCTGGCTCTCGGCTTCCCCTTCGTGCCCGCCTCCGACCTGGCCGGCGTGGTCGAGGCGGTGGGCGACGGCGTCACCCGGTTCGCGACGGGCGAGCGCGTCATCTCGAACTTCCTGCCGGAGTGGATCGACGGCCGGCCGGGAGGCTCGGCGCGGGAGCCGTCCTATCGCACGCTTGGCGGCTACTACCCGGGCGTGCTTTCTGAGCACGTCTGCTTCCCGCAAGGCTGGTTCACGGCCGCGCCGACAACGTTGGACGACGCGGCGGCCAGCACGCTGCCGGTCGCCGGGTTGACCGCCTGGTTCTCGCTGGTCGAGCGGGGCGGGATCAAGGCGGGCGAGACGGTGCTCCTGCCGGGCACGGGCGGCGTCTCGCTTTTCGCCTTGCAGATCGCCGTGGCGCACGGAGCCGAGGTGATCGTGACGTCTTCCAGCGACGACAAGCTCGCCCGCGCCAGGGCGCTCGGAGCCGCGCACGGCATCAGGCGCGAGACGGCCGACGTGGCGGACGCGGTGCTCGCGCTGACCGGCGGGCGCGGCGCCGATCACGTGCTCGATCTGGTCGGCGGCGACAATTTCGCGCGGTCCGTGGCGGCGGTGTCGGTCGGCGGGCGGATCTCGGTCATCGGCCTGCTTGGCGGCCTGGAACTGAGCGCGCCCACGACGCCGATCCTGCTCAAGGCGCCGGTCATCCAGGGCGTCGTCACCGGCCACCGCCGCGCGCTGGAGGATCTGGTGCGCGCCGTCGATCGGATCGGGCTGAGGCCGGTGATCGACCGTTGCTATCCCTTCGAGGAACTGCCGGCCGCGTTGGACCATCTCGACCGCGGCGCCTTCGGCAAGGTCGTGATCAACATGCCGGCCTACGGGAGCTGAACAGAGATGCTCAACCTCGACACGAACACCACCGCCCTCGTTGTCATCGACCTCCAGCAAGGCATCCTTGACCCCGAGCCGATGCCGTTCGGCAAGGAGCAGGTGGTGGCCCGGGCGGCTGCGCTCGGGGCCGCGTTCGCCGGCCTGGGGTTGTCGATCGTGCTGACCACCACCGACTTCGCGCCCGGCTATGCGGACGCGCCCAAGGGGATCGCCGATTCGCCCTGGGCGCTGCCCGGAGAGGGCCTGCCTGCCGGCTTCGCGACGCTCGTGCCGGAGATCGACGCGCTGCCCACCATCGCGCGGATCACCAAGCGGCAGATGAGCGCCTTCTTCGGAGCCGAGCTAGATCTCCAGCTGCGTCGCCGAGGGTGCAGGACGGTGGTGATCTGCGGTGTCGCGACCAACATGGGCGTCGAGGCGACGGCGCGCGCCGCCTTTGACCTGAACTACAACGTGGTGATCGCGGCCGATGCGTGCGGCAGCGTCGCCCCGGGGCTGCACGAGTTCGCGGTCGAGCGGATCCTGCCACGCATCGCGCGGGTCCGGCAGGTGGCGGAGATCATCGGGGCGTTGCGGGGGTGAGCCGCAAGGCCGAAAGGGTCGCCGGCGGCCTGTTCGCCCGACCGACAAGGAGTGGTCCCAGGATGCCGAAGCATCGCCCGCGGGTCGGACCGGCGCTGGTCCCTGAACGTGCCCACACCCATGGAGGACGGAAGAGATGAACCCGCCCAGCCTTGCAGCCGATACGCAGCCGATGCGCTCGATCCTGGTCCTGGGCGCGGGCGAACTCGGGATGGCCGTGCTGCGCCCGCTGGCGAGCCGGGCCGCCGCGGCCGGCGTTCCCGTTGCGGTGCTGCTGCGGCCGGAAACCATCGGCACCACTGACGCCGGCAAGCGGGCGGACATCGATGAACTGCTCGGGCTGGGCTGCGAGCCGCTGCCCGGCGATATCGCCTCCGCATCGGTGGCGGAACTCGCCGACCGGTTCGGGCGCCACGATACGGTGCTGAGCTGCATCGGCTTCGCGGCCGGCCGCGGCACCCAGCTCAAGCTCGCCAGGGCGGCGCTGGAGGCCAGGGTGAGGCGCTACCTCCCGTGGCAGTTCGGCGTCGACTACGACGTCCTCGGGCGTGGAAGCCCGCAGGATCTGTTCGACGAGCAGCTCGACGTGCGCGACCTGCTGCGCGGGCAGGACGAGGTGGAATGGGTCATCGTCTCGAATGGCATCTTCACCAGCTTCCTGTTCGAGCCGGCGTTCGGGGTCGTCGACCTGGCTGCTGATACCGTGCGCGCGCTGGGAAGCTGGGACAACGCCGTCACCGCGACCACGCCCGGGGACATAGGGCGGCTCACCACCGAGATCCTCTTCGCCGAACCCAGGATCGCCAATCAGGTCGTCCACGTCGCCGGCGACACCGTGACCTACGGCCAGATCGCCGACATCGTTGATCGCCAGCTCGGCCGCAAGGTCGAGCGCGTCCTCTGGGACGTGCCGAAGCTGCAGGCCGAGCTGGCGCGTGATCCCGGCGACGCCATGAGGAAATACCGGGCCGTGTTCGCCAAGGGGCCCGGCATGGCGTGGGACATGGCCACGACCTTCAATCACCGTCGCGGCATCGCGGTCACGGGCGTCGAGGCATGGGTTCGCGAGAACCTCGCCGGGGCTCGCCTGGCGGGTTCGGCAAAGCGTTGAAGGCGTCGGGCCTCCGGTCCGACTGGCATGTGGCAACGAGGAGGACTGCACGATGATCACCCGCATCGACCAGGGCTCGCGCATGAGCCAGGCCGTGATCCACGGCGACACGGTGTACCTCGCGGGCCAGGTCGGCACGCCGGGGGAAAGCGTCGCCGCGCAGACGAGTGAGGTTCTCGCCAGGATCGAGGGCCTGCTCGCACGATCGGGAAGCGGCAAGCACCTGCTGCTGAGGGCGACCATCTGGCTGGCGGACATGGCGGACTTCGACGAGATGAACAGCGTCTGGGACGCCTGGGTGGCAGACATCGGCCCGCCAGCCCGGGCCACCTGCGGCATCGGCCCGGCGACCCCCACGCACAAGGTCGAGATCGTCGTGACCGCCGCCCGGGAGTGAGCGCCTACTCAACGTCGAGCTGATGCCAATGGCCGGAGGCGATGACCGGCTCAGCAGGAAGGCCAGGGGCTCTGCCCCATGCCTGGAAGCGGGGACCCCGCCAAAGGCCAAGCCTTGGAAATCAATACTTAAGTTGCGCCGGGTCCAGGGGGGGCTCCCTCCCTGGCGGGTCTGGGCAGAGCCCAGCGCTTGCCTGAACGCCTGTCGCATCCGGCCGTTGGTATGGGACGTGATCCTGCCACACCCTCAACTCTGCCTGGTGGAGTGTTGAGTGATGCAAGCCAAGCCCTGCGGATGGCCACTCGACATGGAGGCCTCGCCTGCACGCCGCGCCGTTCAAGGCAGAGCCTCAACCTCGCCTGCCTTGCCGGGCGCGCCCGGAGCCGCCGTCCTCAGTCGAACAACGAGCTGACGGAGCTTTCGTCGGAGATGCGGCGCATGGCCTCGGCGAGCAGCGGGGCGATGGTGGTCTGGCGTATGTTCTGGGCAAGGCGCACGGCCTCAGTGGCGAGGATGCTGTCGGTGATGGTCATCATCTCGATCGGCGAGGAGGCGATGCGGGCCACGGCGCCGCCCGACAGCACGCCGTGGGTGATGTAGACGCCTGCCGAGCTGGCGCCGTTGGCGATCAGGGCGGCGGCGCCGTTGCACAGCGTGCCGCCGGAGTCGCAGATGTCGTCGACCAGGATGCAGTGGCGGCCGGCGACGTCGCCGATGACGTTCATCACCTCGGAGACGCCGGCGCGCTCGCGGCGCTTGTCGATGATGGCGAGGTCGACGTTGAGGCGCTTGGCCAGCGCGCGGGCGCGGACCACGCCGCCGACGTCGGGCGAGACGATCATCAGGTCGCGGCCGACGTAGCGCTCCTGGATCTCGCGCACGAACAGGGGGGCTGCGAACAGGTTGTCGACCGGAATGTCGAAGAAGCCCTGTATCTGGGCGGCGTGCAGGTCCATCGTGAGCACGCGGTGGGCGCCGGCCTCGGTGATGAGGTTGGCCACGAGCTTGGCGCTGATGGGCGAGCGCGGGCTGGATTTGCGGTCCTGGCGGGCGTAGCCGAAATAGGGGATCACCGCCGTCACCCGCCGGGCCGAGCCGCGCCGCAGCGCGTCCAGCATGATGAGCAGCTCCATCAGGTTGTCGTTGGCGGGATAGGACGTGCTCTGGATGACGAAGACGTCCTCGCCGCGGACGTTCTCCTGGATCTCGACGAAGACCTCCATGTCGGCGAAGCGGCGGACGGAGGCGCGGGTGAGCGGCAGGCCCAGGGTGGCGGCGACGGCCTCGGCGAGGGGACGGTTGCTGTTGCAGCCGACGATCTTCATGGCGCTGGCTTCATGCGGCGATCTTCCCCGGAACAGCAGGCGCTCGGCGTGGCGGGTTCTAGCAATGAGGCAGCAGTGTGTCACTGCCCTCGGCAGGGATGCGTGGGCGCCCTGCACCCTGGCCCGGTCATGCAGGGCAGGATTTCCCGTGTGACGGAAGCAAAGCCGGGCTCCGCCCATTGCCTGAGGGCGGGGACCCGCCAGGGGCGAGCCTTCAAAAACCTATGCCCAAGTAGGGCCGGTCCAGGGCGGCTCCCTCTGGCGGGTCCCCGCTTTCAGGCATGGGGCAGAACCCTGGCCTTGCTTGCCCGACAGATCAGAGTCGAAGGTCGCTGGCATCATTTGGCGTACGTCGGCCAACGAGGCCGTGCGTCCTAGGCAAAGCCTCGACCCGTCCTGCTTTCCTAGGTTCCGGCCGGGGCTGTCCTGGGCGGCGCAGGCGACGGTTTGGTGGCCGTGGGCTTGCCGGGCTTCGGTCTGCGTCGGCCGGACGAGTTGGTGATGACGTCGTGGATGCCGGAGGCAGCCTGTTGCGCCACGACGAGGGCGACGTCGCCCCAGTAGACGTCGAGCGAGCCTTTCGGGACGTCGTTGAGCTGTGCGACGCGGCCCGCCTCGCGGTTCTCGCTGTCGATGACGATCCAGGTGACCTCGACGCGCTCGGTGTTGTGCGGGTCGGGCACCACTTTGACCTCGCCGCGCACGGTGAAGTCGGCGTCGCGCGCGCTGCCCTGCACCACGTCGCCGGTGTCGGGGAGCTGCAGGCGGAGCTGCCTGGCCAGCGTGGCGTTGCCGTCGCCCGGGGCGCCGGTGACGCCGGTGAAGAAGATGCGGGCCGGGCGGTTGATCAGGCTGTTGGGATCGCTCTGCCGGATCGCGGCGTCCACCGAGGTCATCAGGGCGATGACCTTGGGGGCCGAGGCGGTGGTCTCGGCGCGCAGCATGGCGGGGTCGCCGGAGGCCCAGCGCGAGGCGGCGACGGGGGTGCCGTCGGTGGTGCCCTGCGCCTCGCCCTTCGGGTTGAGCAGCGTGTAGGTCGGGGTCACGGTGGCGTTGTGCAGGGCGGCGGACAGCCTGAGCTGCCAGTCCGGGTCGCGTGCGGGCGAGGCGGCGGCGGGGATCGCCTGGTCGTCGAGCGCGTGCGCGGTCATCACCGACCAGACCGAGGCGGCCTGGTTGGAGAGCAGCGAGGTCGCGGGGACCGGGATGTCGAGGCGCGACGGCGGGGGGCGCGCCAGGCGTTGCGCGGCGGCGCCGGGGTTGCCGAGGAGGGGCTGGCCCACGTTGCCGCAGCCGGCGAGCAGGGAGGCGAGGGCCAGGCAGGGCCAGAGCGCCTGCTTTCCAGGACTGTCGCATAGGGGGCGCCACGTTCGAGTCATGCCGACAGCCTTCTGGAGTGAACGGCCAGGCAAGCAAGGTTGAGGCTCTGCCTCAAACTCCGCCAAAGGCTCGCCTTTGGAATCCAATACTTAGGGTGTGGTGACGATTTCGCCGGAGCAGGATCGCGATGGCGGCGATCTG
>CAXSES010000041.1:0-14067 GCA_964236225.1 uncultured Acetobacteraceae bacterium | reverse complement strand
CATCGTCGGCGGGCTGGGACGTGGCGCTAGCGAGCTGGTCGAGGTTGACCTCGCCACTGCCGGTGTTGACGATCTGCGAACCCATGCTGCCGTTGGCGTTCTGGGCGTAGAGCTGGTCGTCGTCGCCTTCCGTCAGGTCGATCTCGTCCGGCGCGTCGAAGCTCTGCTGGGTCGACTGCGCCTGGCCGTTCATCACGCCCGAGGTGTGCAGGCCGCCGTCGTGCAGGCCGCTCATGGTCACGGCCTGGTCGCCCTTGGTGATCGCGACCTGGTTGATGTAGGAATGCCCGCCGGCATCCTTCGCGGTGGGCTGGATCTGCACGGTCGTGCCGTCATCCAGCTTCAGCGACAGGCCGTCGTTCTGGAACTCCGCCGTGTCCTTGCCGGCGACGCTGATGTGCGGGTCGCCCCACACCACCGTGTCCTTGCCGGTCTCCTTGTCGTGGATAGTCAGCTGGCCTGCCTGGCTGGTGCTCGCGGTGATCAGGTAGCGGCCGGTGTCCACCGTGTTGGCCGAGCTGTCGGCGGTCAGCGACGGATCGCTGCCCGTGGTGTCCAGCGAGGCGATCGGCGCGCCCGTCATGACGTTCGAGCCTCCGACGCCCGAGCTTGCGGCCGGGCTGCTGCCTGCCGAGGCCGCCGCGCCGAGCTGGAGCGGCTGCGCGGCGCCGGCGGGGGTGAGCTGCTTCACCGCGTCGGCGATGAGCGCCGCACGGAGCTGCGGGTCGGCGGTGTCGCGCGCCGAGTACAGGTCCTGCAGCGCGCTGGCTTGGTTCTCCTGCGGCGCCTGCTGGTGGTAGTTGGCCTGCAGCACGGCCAGAGAGTTGAGTGTCGCGCTGTCCAGGCCCTGGTAGCTGCCGAGGAACGGCGTCGTGGCCGCCTGGCTGCCGATGGTCATGTCGTTCATGTCATGCCTCCGTTCGGGAACTCAGTCCCGGGTTGGTGCGCCGGGGGCGCTCAGATCATCGAGGCGAGCGAGCCGAGTTCGCCCATGATGCTGCTGCCGTGCTGCTGCTGCTGGCTGCCGCTCTCGGCGTCGTTCACCGTGCTGGTGATGTCGCTTACCGCGCTTGCCCAGGCCATCACGTCGGTGCCGCCGCTGCCGACGATCTCCGCCACATCCACGACGTCCTTCACGGCGTCGCCTATCATGCTGAAGAAACCCATCAATCCGTTCCTGTGTCGGGGTGGGCCGTCCACGGGGCGGCGTGGATCGGCAATCGTCGCACGCCCGGCGGCCCTGAAGGGGCGCTCGATCCGTCAGGCGTCCGAGGCGTGGCCGTGGCGGCGCTCATGCCGGCGTCACAGCGAGGAGCTTGCGGCCGAGCCGCGGAAGATGCGCACGGCGTCCGAGGGGACGCTTTTGCGTGGCAGCGCGGCCAGGGTCTGCTCGACCAGCGCCAGGTAGCGCGGCGGGCCTTGCGCGAGGCCGATTCCGGCGTCGCCGGCGACGCGGATCGGCCAGCGCGCGTCGGCGATCCCGAGCTGGTCCAGCGTGCGCGAAAGCTGGACCGCGTCGATCGCGCCCAGCACCAGGAGCCTGGACGCGGACTCGCTGTAGGCGGATGCGTAGAGCGTCTCGCCATCGAAGTACCACTCGAAGCCGAACATTCCCGCCAGGTGGTCGAGGAACGCTGCCGCCGGCACCGCCGGCAGCCTGCCGTGCACGCGGCCATGCACCGCGGGGCTGACGCTCACGCGAAAGCCGGCCTGGCTGCCCAACTCGCCCAGCACTTCGCCCAGCTCCTGGTCCACCACGCTGAGCGCCACGATCCGGTCCGGATTCGGCAGCGGCGTGGCTCTGGCCGGCGGGTCAGCCACAAGGAATGCTGCAACAGCGAACAGCAACGTCGCACAAACGAAGCGCATCATCTAGTGCCTCTTTCGCTGGTGATCCGGAAAAATTCGCGAAATGCGGTTACAGTTGTATGCCGGGACCGATCAGGTCTTGGCCGGCATTGCGTGGCATGCCAACTATCAAAAGATTCCGGGACTCGCCACAACCTATACGAGAAAATCATGGCATTTGAAATAAATCTGCCGGAGCATACAACCAAGGCAAAAACAGCGTTGACACCGTCGGTATCCTGTTGTGAAACCGGCACCCGATGATCTGCCCTGGCGATCTTCGGCTCAGCCAGGATAGATTTTCAACGCAAGCTCTTGTGGCTTGACGACTCACCGTCGACTCACCTGCCCTGTTCGTGCCTACACTTGTATGACTATCCGGCTGATTTGTTCTTTGTTTCGAATCAATCGACTTTCTTGCGGCAGGCGCCGAGTTTCGTGGTGCTTTGCGGCCAGCGTGCCGGTCCTGACGAGCCTCGCACTCACAATGCGTGATGCGCATACGGTTGCAACCGTTACTGTCTTATCTACCGAGAAGTATCCTCGGCCCCACAGCGCCAACAATGGCAACAGGAGCGAACCATGGGTATCGACCCAACAACCAACCTCGCCGGCGCAACCAGTCAGGCCGGCTTGTCAACTAGCGACCAGCAGTCCATTGAGAAATTGACAGCCACTTACACAGAAGCGCAGGCCTTCGAGCAGCAGGTGACTCTGGTCAAGCTCGCTGGCGACTCAGCGCTCGACGCCGTCAAGCAGCGTCCGCAGGTCTGACGCTAGGCTAAAAGGCCAGCGCTCGGCCCGGGGTTCCGGAGGAGCGGCCGGAACCCCATGGCGCCCGCTGCCACGCGATGACGCACCCGCTCCCGACGCATGAAGCGCTCGTACCCCATCCGGAGACCATCGCATGACGAAGGCCCGATGACCGTGGCGCAGCGTGTTCCACGGCAGTGGACGGTCGAGATTGCCACCGGGGCGAACGCCGGGGCGCTTGTTGCGCTTCCGCCCGGCCGCCACCGGTTCGGCCAGCATCGCGACAACGACGTCGTCCTCGCCGATGCCGGCGTCGCCCCGCGCCACGGCGTGCTGGAGATCGCCGCGGGTTCGGCGTTCTTCGAGAGCCTCGCGCCCGGCGTACGGCTGCGCGACCGGCCCCTGGCCGAGGGCGCCCGCCGGCCGTTGCGCGACGGCGCCGAGATCATGCTGGGCGGCACCTGCCTGCGCCTGCGCGGGCCGTCGCGGCGCCGGCCCGGGTGGATGCGGCTGCCGGCGCTGTCGGCCGGACTGGCGGCGACCGCCGCCGCCGCGCTGGCCATGGCGCCGGTCCATCCGGCGACGCCGCAGGTCCTCGCCTCGGCGGATGCCGTCGCGATTGGCGCAGCATTCCTTTCCCACGATGCCGCGATGCCCGGTGGCGCGCAGCCGACCTCCGCGGCGCGGCCGATGCCGGCTGCGCCGTCCGCCGCGGAGGCGGGCAGGTCGCTGCGGGCCCAGCTTGCGGAGTCAGGCCTCGGCGACGCCGTCAAGGTCACGGCCGCTGACGGCGCCGTGCTGGCGACCGGCGCGCTGCTGCCCGGCGACCGCGACCGTTGGCTCGCCACGCAGATGTGGTTCGACGCCGCGAACGGGGGCCGCGTCGCGCTGATCGACAAGGTGGGCGTCGCCCGCGCCGAGGACCTGCCGCACCTCGACATCCGCGCGGCGTCCGTGGGCGCCGTGCCGTTCGTCGTCACCGGCTCGGGCGACCGCTACACCGAGGGCTCGGTGCTTCCGGGCGGCTGGATGATCGCCCACATCGGCGCCGACCGCGTCACCCTGCGCAACGGCGCGCGCAGCATGGACATCACGCTCTAGCCATGGCCGGCAGCTCGATCGACCGCGCCGCCGATCCCGCCGGGCCGCGTGCGCCGGAGCAGGCCGAGCCGTCGTGGCGGCTGCGCGCCGCGGGCCGCGTCGCCGGTGGCCGCCTCGATCCGGCCGCGGCGGCCAAGGCCCGCGACGGCGAGGTGTCGCCGGCCGACGCGCTGACGGCCCTGGAGGAGCTGGCCGGGGGCGTAACGCTTCCGTCCGGCGGGCTGGCCGACCAGCTCCTGGCGTTCGTCGCTCCCCGGCCTCGCCATCCCGACACGCTGAGCGCGCCGCGGATCGTGCCCCTGCTGGGCGCCGCCGCGGCCCTGCTGGAACGCGGCGCGGCCGGCTCCGACGACCTCGCCAGCCTGGGCATGGCCGCGCTGGGCCAGGAGCTGCGCCAGCACAGGGACCTGGCCGAGCGGCGCGCCACGCTGATCGAGGGGTAGTCGCACGCCATGGACGGAACGGCATCGGACCAGGTGGTCGATCTGCTGCACTGCCTGGGCTTCATCTACCTGCGCCACGGGCAGCACCAGCGCGCGGTGGTGCTGCTGATCCTGGCCGCCCAGTCGGGGGCGTCGGCGCGGCCGGAGGTGCTGCGCACGCTTTGCGCGGCGCTGATCGCCGCCGGCATGGGCCGCCAGGCGCTGGAGATCGTGGACCGGCTCGCGGCACTCGAGCCGGACGGCGGCGCCCACCCGATGATGCGGCTGATGCACGCGCGCGCGCTTCTGCTCCTGGGCCGCGGCGACGAGGCGCGGGCGGTGTTCCGCGCCGCCCCGGCCGCCCCGGGCGACGAGCCGTTCGGGGCGGCCGCCTGATGCTGCAGCGCCTCGCCGGACGCTCCGACCTCGTCGTGGTCGCCCTGCTGGTGGCCACGGTCATGCTGATGATCGTGCCGCTGCCGACACAAGCCGTGGACGTGCTGCTGGCGTTCAACCTCGGCATCAGCGTGCTGCTGCTGATGGTGGCGTTCTACCTGCACAGCCCGGTGCAGTTCTCCACCCTGCCGGCGGTGATCCTGATCGCCACCGTGTTCCGCCTCGCGCTGTCGATCGCGGTGACCCGGCTGGTGCTGATCCAGGCCGACGCCGGCGACATCATCAGCACGTTCGGCAACTTCGTGGTGGCCGGCAACATCGTGGTCGGGCTGGTGATCTTCCTGATCATCACCGTGGTGCAGTTCATCGTCATCACCAAGGGCGCCGAGCGCATCGCCGAGGTGGCGGCGCGCTTCACGCTCGACGCGATGCCCGGCAAGCAGATGGCGATCGACGCCGACCTGCGCAGCGGCGAGCTGGACCAGGCGGCGGGACGCCAGCGCCGCCGCGACCTGGAGCGCGAGAGCCAGCTCTACGGCGCGATGGACGGCGCCATGAAATTCGTCAAGGGCGACGCCATCGCAGGCCTGGTCATCATCGTGGTCAACCTTGCGGGCGGCCTGGCGATCGGCACGCTGCAGCACGGCCTGTCGCTGGCCGAGGCCGGGCGGACCTACTCGATCCTGACGGTGGGCGACGGCCTGATGGCGCAGATCCCCGCGCTGCTGGTCTCGATCACCGCGGCGACCGTGGTGACCCGCGTCGGCGGCGGCGAGGGCGAGAACCTCGGCGCCGAGATCGCCGCCCAGCTTGGCCGCAACGGGCGGGCGCTCTGGCTGGCCTCGGTGCTGGCCGCGACGCTGGGCTTCATCCCCGGCTTCCCGCTGCCGATCTTCCTGGCGATCGCCGCGGTGTTCGCGCTGCTCGCGCGCGCCGCGGACCGCCGCCAGGAGCGCGCGGCGGCCGCCGCCGTGGCGCCCGCCGCCGCGGTGGCGGCCCCGGTCCCGGCGCGGGTGCAGCTCGTCCTGTCCGCGTCGCTGGCGGCCGAGGCCGACCCGCAGCGCCTGTCCATCGGGATCGCGGCGCGCACCCTTGCGCTGGGCGAGGAGCTTGGCGTGGCGTTCCCGCGCGTCGAGGTGGTGGTCGCCGGCCTGGAGGGCGGACGGTTCCGGCTCGACCTCGACGGCGTGCCGATCGCGGAAGGGGCGCTGCCGGCCGGAAGCCTGCTCCTGCGCGACGACGCGGAGAACGCCGAGCTGGCCGGGGTGGCGGCGATCCCGGGCGAGGCGCTGCCGGGGGCAGCGCGCACGCTCTGGGTCCCGGACAGCAGCCGGGGCGCGCTGGCCTCGGCGGGGGTGGGCTTCGCGGCCGCAGCCGAGGCCCTGGCGGAGGCGGTTCCGGCGACGCTGCGCCGCCACGCCGGGCAGTTCATCGGCATCCAGGAGACCCGGCAGATGCTGGCCCGGATGGAGGCCGAGTGGGGCGACTTGGTGCGCGAGGCGCTGCGCGTGGTGCCGCTGCAGCGGGTGGCCGACCTGTTCCGCCGCCTGCTGGACGAGGGGCTGTCGCTGCGCAACCTGCGTGGGCTGCTGGAGTGCCTGGTGGAGAACGGCGCGCGCGAGCAGGACGTGGTGATGCTGGCCGAGGCGGTGCGCGGCGGGATGCGTCGCCAGATCTGCCACCGCCACGCCGACAGCCTGCGCGTGATCGCGGCCTTCATCATCGACGCCGACGCGGAGGGCGTGCTGCGCGGCTCGGTGCGCCAGGCCGGCAGCGGCGCGCACCTCGCGCTGCCGGACGGCACGGCGACGGCGCTGGTGGAACGCATCCGCGCCGAGGCCGCCGCCTCGCGCGGGCCTGGCCCGGTGGTGGTCACCGCGATGGACGTGCGCCGCCACCTGCGCAGCCTGCTGGTGAACAACGGCGTGCACGTCGCAGTGCTGTCCTTCCACGACCTGCTGCCCGAGTTCACGGTGCAGCCGCTCGGCACGATCCGGCTGTCCGGCGAGGTGGTGCGCAGCGCCGCCACTCCCGACGAGCCGGCTGGCGACGCGGTGGTGCTGAGAGAGGTGGCGGCGTGAGACGCCCGGCGCAGGGCCGGCAGGCAAGCAAGGTTGAGGCTCCGCCTCGAACTCCGCCAAAGGCTCGCCTTTGGAATCCATCACTCAAGCAAGGCCGGTCCAGGGGCGAGGCTGGCCAAAGGGTCCGATGGCCCGCTTGGGCCATTGGAAGGGCCAGGGGAGGGGGAGCCCGGCCTTGCCTGCTTGCCGCCCTGGTGCTGCTGGCGCCGCCCGTCGCCGCGCGCGCCCAGGCCCTCGCGAGGAGCGGCACGACCGCGCGCGGGATGATCTCGCTGTCCGTCAGCGAGGGGCGGCTGCTGCGCCTCGACCACGACGCGGCCAACGTTCTGGTGGGCGACAGCTCGATCGCCGACGTGCAGGTGGTCTCGCCGCGCGCGATCTACGTGTACGGCCGCAAGGCGGGGCAGACGACGCTGTCGGCGGTCGACTCGGATAGCGGGCTGGCGGCGCAGCTCACCCTGCGCGTCAACAGGAGCGCGTCCATGGCGCAGGCGGCGCTGCCGGGCGGCGGGCACTCCGGCGCGGGCGACGTGTCGCTGGGCTTCGAGGGCGCGCGCATGGTGGTGCGCGGCGCGGTGGACGACCTCGGCCAGGCGCTCGACGCCGACACCACCGCGCGCGCCTACGGCATGGGGGCGCTGCCGCCGCTGGACCGCACCCGGCTCGCGGGCGCCCAGCAGGTCACGCTGCGGGTGCGCATCGCGGAGGTGTCGCGCACCGACCTCAACGAGCTGGGCATCAACCTCAACGTGCTGGCCAACCCCGGCACTTTCAGTTTCAATCTCATGACCGGGGGTTTCGTCAGCAACATCGCGCAGCAGGCCGGGATCGGCGGCGCGGTGTCTGGCCTGAACAGCGCGGGCGGCTCCGGCATGCTCGGCGGCGGCGTCACCCAGCGCCGGCTGAACGTGGACGCCCTGGTCAACGCTCTGCAGAGCCAGGGCATGCTGTCGCTGCTGGCCGAGCCGAACCTGACCGCGATGTCGGGCGAGACCGCGAGCTTTCTGGCCGGCGGCGAGGTGCCGATCCCTGTGCCGCAGGCGCTCGGCGTGACCACCATCCAGTACAAGCAATACGGCGTGCAGCTCGCGTTCACCCCCACGCTGCTGCCGGGCAACCGGGTGGCGCTGCGGGTGCGGCCGCAGGTCAGCGAGCTGAGCTCGGCCAACGCCACCACCATCGCCGGCACCCCCGTGCCCGCCTTCATCAGCCGTCAGGCGAATACCAGCGTGGAGATGGCGAGCGGGCAGACACTGGCGATCGCCGGGCTGTTCCAGCGCAACGAGCAGAACAACGTCAGCCGCTTCCCGGTGCTGGGCGACCTGCCGGTTCTGGGCGCGCTGTTCCGCTCCACCCGCTACCAGCGCGATGAGACGGAGCTGGTGATCCTGATCACGCCCTACCTGACCCAGCCGGTCTCGACGCCCGACGCAATCGCCCTGCCGACCGACGACGCGAGCCTGGCCAAGGTGCCGGCGCCGCCCGGGGCGCAGACCGGCTTCGTGGTGCGCTGAACATGGGGCGCGGGCAGCGCCGCAGCGTTGCGCCCGGCCGGCCGCGCACGGCGTCGCGCCGCGCCGGAGCCCGGGCCGGTCGGCGCGTCGCCGCCGCGCTGCTGCTGAGCTGCGTTGCGGGCTGCGGGCTCGGGCCGTCCGCCTCGCCGCCGGCGGGCCAGTATCACTGGATCACCGAGGCGCCGGCCCTGGAGCTGCGCTTCCAGGCCGGCCTCGCCCGACTGGTGCCGTCCGACGCGGCGGCGCTGGAGGCGGCGGGGCGGCGGTTCGGCGGCGAGGCCCTGCGCCTGGCCGCGGCGGGCTCGCTGGCCGCAGCCCGCGCCCAGGCCGTCGCGGACGCCGTCGGGCGGCCAGTGGTCCTGGTGGCAGGCGCGCCGGGCGAGCCGGACCGCGGCCTGCTGCTGCTGCCGGCGCGCACAGCGATCTCGGCCGATGCCTGCCGCGGCCGGGGCGAGCCGATCGGGATGGACATCTGGCCGGGCGACGACGCGGGCCGGCAGCGCCTGCTGCCGCCGGGGTGCGCGACCGCGGCGGGGATCCAGGCTCAGGTGGTGGACGGCCGCGACCTGCTGCGCGGCCGAGACCTGCCGCCGACCGCGGCACTCCCCTTCGCGCGCGCGATCGAGAACTACGACCGGCGCAACGACGAGCCGCCGGGAGGCGCGGTCAGCCGCTCGGGAGCGCCGCGGGGCCCGGGGTTGCAGGACCAGGAGCTCCAGGACCCGGGCTTGCAGGGGCCGGGGCCGCAGGGATCGGGGCTGCAGGGCTTGGGGCTGTCGCCGGCCTCGCCGACGACGCCCGCGCTGCCGGCGGCGCGCGATGCCGTGCCGTCCGGGCCTGCGGCGGGGAATCCGCTGCTGGGATCGCTGGGGTCGCCGGCGGCGGAGCGGCAATCCCTGGCGCTCCAGTGATCAGCCCGAGCGCCTCGGCGCGCGCGGCCGGCGTGACGGCGTCGTGCACCTGAACGGCCCGGGCGATCAGCGCCTCGGTCGGCTCCGCGCCCAGCGAGCGCCGGCCGCGGCTCCTGGCGTCCTCGGCGCGTCCGGCCAGCGCGAGGATCAGCACGGCGTTGGGCTCCTGGCGAGGGTCGGGGTTGGAAGCCGCGATCGCCGCCTGGATTTCGTACAGGGCGCCGGCCATGTCGCCGGCGGCGGCGAGCGAGAGGGCGAGGTTGCCGTGCAGGTCGGAGTCCGCCGGCGCGAGCGCGAGGCCGCGGCGATAGGCGGCCTGAGCCTCGGCGGGGCGGCCGAGCATGTCGAGCGCCGCGCCCTGGTTGGCCAGGAGCTGCGGCTCGGGGTGGGCGGCGACGAGCTGGTCCAGCAGCGGCAGGGCCTCCTGCGGGCGGCGCTGCGCCAGCAGGGCGACCGCCAGGCCGCGCTTGGCCGCCGCGTCGCCGCCGTCGAGCACGAGCGCGGCGCGGTCCGCCTGCTCCGCCCGCGGCGCCTGGCCCAGCGCCATGAAGGACTGCCCTGCGCGCTGCAGCGCCGGCTCGTTGCCGCCGTCACGCTGGCTGGCCGCGCGGTAGAAGTCGAGCGCCCCCGCCTGGTCGCCGCCAGCCTGCATCGCGTCGCCGAGCCTGACCAGGGAGCGCGTGGGATCGGTGACCTTGCCAGTCGGGCCGGAGGGCGGCTTCGGCCCGTCGAGCAGCGCGCAGCCGCCCGGCGCCGCGAGGCAGAGCGCGAGACGGACGAGCAGGGCGGCCAGCCTGGTCATGGGTCTGGCCATGAGAGGGTTCCGGTGCTGGTGGGTGCGGCTCAGTACGGCCTCGGCGCCGGATGCGCAACGCGGCATCCGGCGCACCGGGCGCCGGCAGCGTGCAGGACTGGACGCAACACAGGGGAGCCGAGCCGATGAGTGCCGCCATCCGGTCCAGTTCCGACCCTGCCGAGGTCCGGGCCGCCTTCCCGCAGCCGCTCCCGCTGCCGGGTCCGGCCGCTCCCCCGCCATTCGGGACTCCGCCGCCCGCCGCCCTGCCGCCCGCTTCCCCACGCGCGCCGGCCTCGCCGCAGCCGGCGGCCGGCGACGTCGCGCCGGAGCGCCGGGCGTCGATCGAGGCCTGGGTGCGCGACAACGCTCGGCCCCGCGGCTTCGACGGCGTCCTGCACGATGACCGCTTCTTCTACGCCGGCCACGACCGGGTGGCCGACGCGCTGGCGGGCACCTCGGACCTGCACCGGCTCAGCCCGCCGGAGCAGCGCCTGCTGCTGAATCGCAGCCTCGACGTCTGGCAGGCCAGCGGCGACACCGAGCAGATCGGGCAGCTCGCCGACAGCCTTGCCGGCAAGGGTGCGCTGTCGCAGATGGGCGCCCACCTCTACGCCGAGCGCGCGGCCAGCGTGGCGCAGGGCGCACTGGGCCGCGACGTCGCCCCGGACACCCGCGTGGTGGCGAGCACGCTGGCGGCGGGCGCCATGGTCGCGGCGGGCCCGCGCGACGCCCACGCGATCCGCGCGCTGGTCGAGGGGCTCGGCCCCGCCGCCGCGGGTGGCTTCGCGGACGCGCTGGACGGGAGCACCACCACGGCCGGCAGCAGCATGTCGGGTCCGGACGACCAGGGTCGGCTCGCCGGCGTGCTCGGGGCGCTGAACGCCGGCCCGAACACTGCGGCGGGGCGCAGCTTCGTCACCCACGCCTTCGCCAGCGCGACGCAGTGGACCTACCGCGACATCTCGGTCGGCGAGTTCGGCGTGCACGACATGGGCCAGACCAACGTGGCGCAGCCGATGGCGGCGGCGCTCTCCCGGCTCGCCCATCCTGGCGACCCGACGGCGCAGGCGCGCGACACGGCGCGGCTCGGCGCGATCCTGCAGTCCCCTGCGGGCGCAAAGCTGTTCGCGCCCGACTACAGCTCGATGTGGACCGGCCCCGACGCGGCCAGCGACCAGGTCTCCGCCGCAGCCCGGTTCCAGGCCCTGGACGCTGTCATCGCCGACTCGTCGATCACCGCGCGCAGCCTGGAGCGACACGACTCGCCGTGGACCGACCCGCAGATCGCGGAAGGCCTGGCGCGCGGCCACGCGCAGGCGCTGCTCCAGGCGCGCGGCGACGCCGCGGAGGCGCTGCCGGGCACGCTGCTGGAGAACACGGTCGGCGTGGCGATGGGCCTGGCGCCCGGCCCGGTCGCGGCGGGCGAGACGGCGGCGCAGCGGGCCGCGCGGGAGCGCGGCATCGCCGCCGGCACGGTGTCCGCCTACGCGAACGCGCGCGACGCCGAGCCGGTCCGCCTGGCCGGCGACGCCGTGCGCGCCGCCGCGGGGCAGGTAGGCGGCGACCCGGCGGCGCCGCGGGTGACGGTGCTGCCGGTGCAGGTGGCGACCGCGGACTCCCCCGCGGTGAGCCTGCCGCTGTTCCGGGTGGACGGCCCGCGCGGCGAGCGCTTCGTGGACAACCGCGGCGGCCTGTACGCGAGCTTCGCCGACTGGCAGGCGCGCAACGCGCTCCCTGACGGGACGATGACCTTCCCGCTGGGCGGCCATCTCTCCGCCGACCCGTCCGGGCGCGTGCGGCTCGCCAGCGCCGACACCCCGGAGACGCACGACACCCTGCACCACGTCGAGCACGTCCTGGACAAGGCGGCGCTGGTGGGCGGGGTGATCGCGGGCGGGGCGATCGTGATCGGCTCGGGCGGCACGCTGGCGCCGGCGGTGCTGCTCGCGGCAGGCGCCTACGGAGCGGCACGCAGCGTGCAGGACCTCGCCGAGATGGACGGGCGCGGCCGGACCCTGAACCCGCTGAGCAGCGGCGAGGCGCGCAACGCCTGGCTGACGCTGGCGGCCTCCGGCCTGACCGGGGCGGGCGCGGTGTCGGGCAGCCTGGCGCGCGCCGCGGCGGGCACCAGCGTCCTGTCGCGCACCATGGCGGGGGCGGCCGTGGCGCTCAACGGCGCCGCGATGGGCGCCGACGCCGCGGCGGTTGCGAACCAGACCGTCGAGGCGGCGCGCAACTGGGACCGCATGTCGCCCACCGAGCGCCTCGGCGCCGGGCTCAACCTGGCGTTCTGGGGGCTCGGCGCGCGGGCGCAGGCGCGCGGCGACGTCCACGCGCTGTTCGACTTCGACGCGCAGCGCGCGCGGGTGATGGCGGAGAGCCAGGCGCCGGTGCTGCACGACCCGGGCGCGCCGGGCGGCTCGGTGGCGATCCAGTACGACGGGGCGGGCGGGCGGCTCGGCAGCGCGCACATCGTGGCCGGGCCGGGCGCCAAGGAGGCAGACATCGCGCTGCACCAGCGCCAGCTCCAGGGCCTGGCCGAGGGCAGCGGCGCCGAGGGTCGCGTGCGCCGGTTGTTCGGCAACACCGCCGCGCCGATCCGCTCGCGCGTCTGGGAGGCCAACGCCGAGGTCCGCAAGCTCGACGAGGTGATCGGCGCGGCGGACCGTCGCCTCCAGGCGGGCGGGCTGTCGGAGCCGGACCGGGCGCAGCTCGGCGCCGACCTCGACGCCTGGCGCGCGCAGCGGGCCGGCCACGCCGCGGATCTGGAGCGCTTCCAGGCCCATCCGGCGCTGGGCGCGCAGCCCGGCACCGGGGTCGTTGAGCAGCCGAGCGGCGGACGCGACAGGGCGGCCCAGCTCGGCCGCCCCGAGATCCCCGCGTCCGGCTATCACTGGGCGATGCTGGACGGCGACCTGCTCATCCGGCCGAACGGGGAGGCTGCGGGCCGGCCCCACCTGGTGTGGGACGACGCGCAGAACCGCGCGGTCGAGGCGGCGGGCGACCCGGTGCGGCCGACCTACGCCGGCGACAAGGAGAGCTTCACCCTGCCCACGGAGGCACGGCGCGACGTGATGGCGCCGCTGCTGCTCAGGCGCGACCAGGCGCAGGCGGAGTACCAACCCCTCGCCGCGCTGAAGGCCGGGAGAGCGCCGCTGACGTCCGAGCAGCAGAAGGCGCTGGTTCGCTCGCAGCAGGGGGTGACCGACGCCAGCCGCGAGCTCGGCGAGCACGGGGCCGCGGCCTACGTCCACGCGCGCTACGACCGGTCGGGCGCGCAGGCGGAGCTGGTCTATGGCGGCCCGGGCGCCGCCTCAAAATCGGGCGACTTCGACCAGGTCTGGCGCGTGCGGGGCGCGGACGGGCGCGAGCGCTACGTCGTGATGGAGGCCAAGGGAGGCGCGTCGCCGCTGGGCACCCGCATGGTGGGCGACAGGGCGGCCATGCAAGGAACACGGGCCTATTTCAACAAGATCGTCAGCATCATGGGCAAAAGCGGAGACGCTTCGGCGCGAGGAGCCGCCGCGGAGCTGAGGGTTGCCGACGATCTTGGCGACGTCACCTACCTGGAAGCGCGGACGCCGGTGAAGCTCGACGCGAACGGCAGGAGCAGCTCGCAATCGGTCGTCGTGCATGAGTTCGACATCCGCCGTCCGGCACAGCCATGAGGGAGCAGATGCCTGCGCCGACACCCTTCGTCGCGCGCCACGCGACAGACCCGGGCGACGGGACCTTCGCCGAGCGGCTGGACACCGAACGCAGGCTCCTCGCCAACGCCCGCACCCACCTGCCGCAGCGTCCCGGCAACGCGAGCAGCCTCCACCGCTACAGCCTGTTCGAGGCGGGCCTGCTGCAGCTCGTGGAGCCGGACTCGCCTGCGATCGTGGGCGCGCTGCGTCGGGCTGGGCGGGCGGTGGTGGCGTGCTGCGCCCTGGTGTCGCCCGGCGAGGGATCGGTGGTGCTCGACATCGAGGGCGAGCCGGTGACGGCGCAGCGAGGGTGCAGGAACAACCTGGTCGACGTCGGGGACTTCATCGACGGCTTCTATGCCGCCCTTGCGGCAGGCGACGACGCCTCGCTGGACGCGCTGGCGCAGGTGGACGTGCAGTCGCTGCGCATGGAGGGCGTGTTCCCCGAGGAGTACCAGTTCCACTGGGCGCGGGCGCTGCAGGGGTTCCGACTCGCGGCGCCCTGGACCGCGGACGCCCTGGTCGCGGCGCTGCGCGAGTCGGCACCGGAGCGGCT
>CAXSES010000040.1:0-14099 GCA_964236225.1 uncultured Acetobacteraceae bacterium | reverse complement strand
GCTGGCGCAGGCCGGTGCCGCCAACCTGATCGGCACGGTGTGGGGCCGCGGCTACGTCATGCGCGAGCCGGCGGCGGAGGCGACGAGGATCCGCCTAGCAGCCCCGGTGGAGATGCTGCAGGCACCGCCGCTGGATGTGCTGTCGGCGGCCTGAACTGTGACTGAATCTGGCCGGGGCGTTCAGGCGGGCGCCTCGTTGCGGGTCATCGCCAGCACCGGAACGTCCTCGCGAACCAGAGGACGCTCGGTCGAGCGCGACGCCGCCGCCTCCTGAACGCGACCCGACGGTGGCTGGCTATGCGCGACCGGCACTGCGACGCCGGCGCAGACCAGCAGGGCCTGCGAGGTGGGAAGTTCGATGAGCTGTCCCGGCTGGTTGACCAGGAACTCGGCGAAGGCCTCGCGCACGCCATCGAGGAAGGAGTAGTCATGTGTCATGATGATGCCGCCCGCGACCATGCGCGGATGGAAGAACTCCAGGCAGGCGCGGGTGCTGGATTTCAGGTCTACATCGAGATGCACGAAGCTGAAGCGTTCGTCCTCAAGACCGGCCGCGGTGCCGGGAAAGCAGCCGGGATGGAAGACCACGCCGGGCTCGTGGTTCAGGAAGCTGCGCACCGAACTCAGGGATGAGCAGTACTGGCTCTTGCGCAGGTGCTTGCGTTCGGCGGGATCGGGTTCCGGCAGTCCGTCGAACGTGTCGAACAGGTGCAGGGTGCGTCCGCCGCTGGCCACGCTGATGAGTTTCGCCGAACAGCCCTGATAGACGCCGACCTCGGCCATAGAGCCGCCGAGGTTGCTCTGCGCCCGCGCGATCGAATGCACGAGGAACGCTTCCGTGCCGCTCAGCAGCGATTCGCGCTGCCGCCGCGTGGTGCGGATGAGATCGAGCACGTCCTTGGACTTGTGTCCGCCGAGGCTCATCAGCTCGAATCGCGCCATGATCCCCATGGAGACGGCGCGTGCGAGGCGGCTGTTGCCATACAGGCGATGCAGGTAGCGGTTCTTCATCCACAAGGGCAGGAAACTCCGGTATCGAGTGACATCATGCTGCGGCCGGGTGGCAAGGACAACCATTGTTGGCCGACCCAGGGCGCCAGCCTGCGGATGGACCGGTCAGACGGTGAACTGTTCGGCGATGATCCGCTCTGACAATCCCTGATCGGGATCGAACAGGATCGTGGTGGACACCGAGCGGTCCTCGCTGACGGCGACCGAGGACACATCGCGCACTTCCGTGAAGTCGGCGACGGCGGCCACGGGCCGCTTGTCAGGGTCAAGCACCTCGAACAGCACGTCCGCCGAGCTGGGCAGCAGAGCGCCACGCCACCGACGTGGACGGAACGCGCTGATCGGCGTGAGCGGCAGCAGGTTCGCCGAGAGCGGCACGATCGGGCCGTGTGCCGACAGGTTGTAGGCGGTCGAGCCGGCCGGCGTCGCGATCAGCACGCCGTCGCATACCAGCTCAGGAAGGCGCACCCGGCCGTCAACCGTGATCCTGATCCGCGCGGCCTGCCTGGTCTGGCGGAACAGGAACACGTCGTTGAGCGCCACCGCCTCCTCCACCACGCCGGCCCTGGTGACCACGTGCATGCGCAGGGGATGCAGCACGGCATCCTGTGCCCGATCGAGACGTTCGAGCAGGTCCTCCTCGCTGAACGGGTTCAACAGGAAGCCGACGGTCCCGCAGTTCATTCCATAGACCGGAATGTCGCGCTCCAGGGTTTCGTGCATGGTTTCCAGCATGAAGCCGTCACCGCCGAGGGCAACCACGATCCTGGCGCCGGGCCCGTCGGCATTGCCGTAGCGCGAGATCAGGCGGTCGCGGTTGTGCTGGGCGTTCCTGGCCTGGGACGCGACAAAGCGGACCTGCCCGGCTTCGATGCGCACGAAGGTCAATGCCCGCTCCACGATGCACACGATGCCATGCGAAGCGACGACGGATGGCTGCCCGCGGGGTCGTGGGGGAACCCGTGACCCAGCCTGGCCCGGATCAAGGACCCGGCGTCAGCACGGCCGGACGAGCCTCGATGCCAACTGAACGAGCTCCTCGGGGATCGGCGCCGTGAGGATGTCGTCATTGGCATCGGGGAGGGACCTGCGCAGCCAGATGCTGACGAGGTCACTGCTGTCTTCCTGCGCCAACCACTCCATCGCAGCCTCCCCACGTCAGCCACGTGAATGCCCGGACGAGGCTTCGGTTGCATTGCGTCAGACGGGCTCGGGACGGCGGCTGCCCCGATTGCGGCGCTGACAGCACGTGGGTGTGCCTCATGGGGTCGCAGCATCGTCAAGCACCATCTCGGCCAGGAGCGTGCCAAGACAGGCGTGGAGGGTCTTGGCGAACCTGAGCGCGTCTCCCGGCTCGGCGGTTTCGAGATCGAGGAGGCCCGACTCGCTCCAGCTCTGCATCAGCTCGAAACGGGGGAACAGCGCCACTCCTGGCAGCGCCGCCGCGTTGCGCAGAGCGCCGAAATAGGGAGGCAGGTCGGCATTGGCCTGCAGGAAGCGGCTGAACTGCGGGTCGACGAGGATCAGGTCGGCACCCGCATCGATGGTGGCGTCCGTGCCGTCGGACAGGGACTGGTTGAACTGCCCCGGTGGCACGTTGCGTGCGGCGTCCACGGTTCCGGTCTGCCAAATGACCAACTGGGGACGCTGCGGTCCGTCCAGGCCGGCGCGCAGCAGAGGCAGCATATCCTCGGCCGTGAGGCTCCGCCCGCCCCGCACCACCAGCGATATGGTCAGACCAGGGAGGCGCGCCTCAAGTGCGGCCTTCATGCGCACCGGGAACGAGGCTTCGCTCGGGCGGTCCGCCACTGGCCCGGCCCCGGCGCCTGCGTCAAGGGGTGCGGCGGGGCTAGCCGGCTCGGTCGCGGCGGGTGGCGCGACCCGCAACGTCCTGCTGGTCACGGTTCCGGGGGCAAGACTCGCCTCGGGACCGAAGACTGCGGCTGACCCCACCACCAGGATCGACACATGGCCGCCGGGGTGCAGCACGGCGGCCAGGTTCGGCAACGCCTCGCGCGGCGGCATCAGCTCCGGCTGGGCAGGACAGGCGGCTTCTGGCGGCGGGGTGGCGCCCAGCGCTGGACGGGGAGAGGCCATGTCCAGCAGGGTGGCGGCGCAGCAGGCCATGGCGGCGCAGGGTAGGCGCAGTCCAAGCCGCCGCCGCGGACGCGGCAGGCCTGGCTCGGAAGGGACGCGCGTCGCTGCGCGCCTCATGCGACGTCCATCGTCGGTCCGTCCTTGCCTCCGGCCGCGATGCCGCCTCCGCGAGGCCGAGCACCCTTTGCTTTGTACCAGGCGGCGAGGGCTGCGACCGCCGTGAGCGCCAGGGCGCCGGCGACGTTGATCGCGGCCTGCGCCTCCCACGTCGAGGAGAGCTCAAGCACGAGCCGGCCCAGGAACGACAGGAAGATACCGACGCAGAACACCGGAAGCGAGTGCTGCCCCGCCAGGATGAACGGGGCGGCGATCCTGCCTTGCAACCAGGCTGCGCCTGCAGGGACCAGGCGCACCGTCAGCCAGGTGAGCGCCAGGATCGAGATCAGGCGGAACGGGTGCAGGCCTTCCTTGTCCACGGACAGCAACGCCCGCGCGATCCTGAGCGGGAGATAGCTGGTCAGCTCGGGCTGCTGCCACACGACCCACTGCATCAGGAGGCCGAACAGGACAACGAGGCCTGCCAGGACATCAAGCGGCCACTTGTGGCGCAGCGGCTGGCCTGGCGACGTGGCGAGGATCGCGCCCAGCATGAACAGGAGCTGCCAGGTCAGAGGATTGAAGTACCAGCCGCCGCCCTCCCATGACGGCAGCTCAAGACCGAAGGTCCTCGATGCGGCGTAGAGGGACAGCGACAGGGCCGCCAGGGCATTCGGCCGCTCCAGCAGCCGCAGCGCCGGGATGAACATCAGCAGCACGACGATGTACATCGGCAGGATGTTGAGAAAGGAGGGCTGGTAGCGCAACGTCAACGCCTCGAGCATGGCCCGGTACGGCGATTCGCCCAGCACGTCGATGTGGATCTCGTCGATGAAGTCGCCGCGGTTCAGGGCTGCGGCCGAGTAGGCGACCTGAGCCACGAACACCACGAACAGGAAGATGTGTGCGATGTAGAGCGTCCAGGCGCGGGCCAGCACGTCCGCTCCCGCCGAGACCCAGCCGTTGCGGCGCATCCGGCCGCCATAGGCGAGGCCCGCGCCGTAGCCCGCCAGCAGCACGAACACTTCGGCGGCGTCGCACAGCGCGAAGTTGCGCAGGCTGAGCTGGTTGAGCCAGTTGGCCGGCACGTGATCGGTGAAGATCCACCACAGGGCCAGGCCGCGGAAGAAATCCACGCGCAGGTCCCTGCCGGTGCGGATCAGGTTCATGACACGCTTCGTGCGCCCGCTTCCCGGGTCGTGCAACCATGCGGCGCCGCACGAACTGTATCTGCCTCGCGATCGCAGAGGCGAGGCGCGTCGCGCGCCCTCAGACGAGCGAGGCGGCGACGCGCTCCACATCGCGGGCGGCGTCGCAGCTCGGGTGACGGGTGAGCAGCGGGGTCTGGCGGCGGACCGCGTCGCGGACGTGGTCGTCGCGGCGGATGATGCCGGCGAGGTCGGGACGGCGGCGGATGAACGCCTCGCAGGCCCGCGCCAGCGTGGCGTAGGTCCGCTCGCCGGAGGTCTGGCTGGTGGCCTGGTTGATGACCACCCTGACATGGCCCTCCTCCCACACCGATTGCGGGCGGTCGAGCGCGTGGAGCTTCAGCACGGCGTAGGCGTCGGTCAGCGAGGTCGGGTCGTCGGTGACCACCACCAGCAGCGTGTCGGCGGCGGCGGCCATGCGGCGCATGCTGCGGTCGACGCCGGCGCCGAGGTCGAGCAGCACCCGGTCATGCGCCTGCTCGGCCGCGACCATGCCGAGCACGCGCTCCAGCAGCATCGGGTCGAGGGCGGACAGCGCGCCGGACCCGGAGCGGCCGGCCAGGATGTCGAAGCCCGCCCCATGGCGCAGGATCGCGTCGGCCAGGCCGACCTTGCCTGCGACCAGGCTGGCGAGGTCGTGCACCGGCACCAGGCCGAGCTGGATGTCGACGTTGGCCAGGCCGAGGTCGCCGTCAAGCAGCAGCACCCGCTCGCCCAGCCGTGCCAGTGCGTGCGACAGGGTCACGGAGAACCAGGTCTTGCCGACGCCGCCCTTTCCGGAGGCGATGGCGACCACCCGCCCGGCCTGGCGGACGGGCAGGGTGGGAAGCTGGTTCCTGGATCGGAGGAGGCCTCGAATCATGTGTCGGCTCCTTGGCGGGTCCGGACCGGGCCGGAACTCAGGCGTTCGGCCAGGAAGGCCGGGGTGATGGGCGCGAGACCGTCGGCGATGCCGGGGGTGACGCCGGCCTCGGTCAGGCGCAGGGCCGGAGCATGGGCTGCGGCGAGGATGCCACCGAGCCGGCGCGACGTGTCGAGCCGGCTGGCGAGCAGGAGACGGGTGCCGCATCGAGCGTAGCTGTCTCCCAGTTCGGCAGCATAGCCGGCATCGAGGCCGGCAGGCAGTACCAGCGTAATCGTGGCTGCGGCGGCCCCGGCCAGTTCAGCCAGCAGGGCGCGGTCCGCGGCCGCGGTGGGATCGAGGGCAGGCGCATCGATCAGCACCGGCGCTGCGGTACGCCGGGCCACGGCGCGCGCCAGCACCGCAGGATTGGCCACCACGAGGTCGAGCGCCAGCAGGCGGGTGAAGGCGGCGATCTGCTCGATTGCGCCGGCGCGGTTGCCGTCGGCGGTGATGACGGTCGGGCGCAGGCCGGACAGCACCAGGCGGGTGGCCAGGCGGGCGACGCACACTGTCTTGCCCGACCCGGCAGGTCCGGCGAGCAGGAGCGGTGCGGAGTCCGGGCCGAGCGGCAGCGGCGCGAAGCCCAGGGTGTCGCGCAGGCCGTCCTCCAGCGCCGCGCCCGCCAGAAGGTCGACAAGGGCGGAGGGCACGCCGTGCCAGTCCAGGCAGCGGGCGAGCGGGGATCGGGGGGGACTCTGCGCCACGGCCGGACGAGGCGGTGGCGGTGGGGGCGGTGGCGTGAGGGGCGGCGGGGCATCGTCCGGCGGCTCCAGCCCGACCGTGACCTCCACGGTTCGCCCGGTGCGGCGTGTCGAGAGGATCAGGGCGTCCGGGCCATGCTCGGCGCGGATCTGGGCCAGCACGGCCGGCATGCTGGTGCCGTGAAACAGGCTCAGCTGCATGGCGGTGCCCCCCGGGCCGCAAGGTCATGGCGGATGTGTCGCGACGAGGGCGAAGCGGGCATCAGATCGAGCCCACTGTGCGGATGCGCGCGCGGGGGAAGATCTCGGCCTGCGCGAGCACCGGGGTACTGGGACGCATGCGCTCGACGATGGCGCGCACCGGGGCGCGGATGGCGCCGCTGCACAGCAGGACCGGCGCCTCGCCGGACGCGGCGGCGTGGTCGAAGGTGGTGCGCAGCTTCTGCATGAAGTCGCCGAGCTTGCTGGGAGCCATGGCGAGCTGGCGGTCCTCGGGCGGGCCGACCATGCTCTCGGCGAAGGCCTGCTCCCAGTCCGGCGAGAGGGTGATGAGCGGGATGTAGCCGGCGGGTCCGACATGGCTGTCGCTGATCTGTCGGGCGAGGCGGGCGCGCACGTGGGCCACGATCTGCGGCACCGGACGGCCGCCGCCGCAGGCCTCGTGGATGCCCTCGAGAATGGTGGCAAGGTCGCGGATCGAGATGCGTTCGGCAAGCAGGGCCTGCAGCACGCGCTGCACGCCGCCCACGGAGATCTGCTGCGGCACCAGATCGGCCACCAGGCGCTGCTGGTCGCGGGGCAGGTCGTCGAGCAGCTTCTGGGTCTCGGCGTAGGAGAGCAGCTCGGCCATGCTGTCGCGCACCAGCTCGGTGAGGTGGGTGGTCAGCACGCTGGCGGGGTCGACCACGGTGCAGCCGAGCGCCATCGCCTCCTCGCGCCGGCCAGGCTCGATCCACAGCGCGGGCAGGCCGAAGGCAGGCTCGGTGGTGCGCTCGCCGGGCAGGTCGGGCGGCTCGCCGCCAGGATCCATCGCCAGCATCCGGGTGGGGCGCAGCTCGCCGCGCCCGGCCTCGATCTCCTTGATGCGCACGGAGTAGGTCTCGGCGCCGAGCTGCACGTTGTCCTGGATGCGCACCGGAGGCAGCACGAAGCCGACCTCGGCCGCGATCGAGCGGCGCAGCGACTTGATCTGCTCGGTCAGGCGCGGGGTGTCGCCGCCGGCGAGCGAGAGCAGGCCGTAGCCCAACTCCAGGCGGATGGTGTCGATGCGCATCGAGTCGCTGATCGGGGCGTCGCCGGTGGCTGCGGGCGCGGGCGCATCGTCCTCGTCCGGGTCGCGGGGAGGCGTCTTGAAGCGCAGCCAGGCGCCGCCGCCGGCGAGACCGGCGAGTGCCAGGAACGGCAGGGCGGGCAGGCCGGGCATCAGCGCGAGCAGGGTAGCCACGCCGCCAGCCAGCGCCAGCGGCTTGTAGCCGCCGCCGAGCTGGCGCATCAGCGCGACGTCGGCCGGACCCTCGACGCCGCCCTTGGTGACCACGATGCCGGCGGCCGTCGAGACCAGCAGCGCCGGGATCTGCGACACCAGGCCGTCGCCCACGGTCAGCGTCGTGTAGGTCGCGGCCGCGTCGGAGAACGCCATGCCGTGGCGCACGAGGCCGATCGCCAGGCCGCCGAAGATGTTGATCGTGGTGATCAGCAGGCTGGCGATGGCGTCGCCGCGCACGAACTTCGCCGCGCCGTCCATGGCGCCGTAGAAGCCGCTCTCCTCCTCCAGCTCCTTTCGGCGGACGCGGGCGACCTTCTCGTTGATGAGGCCAGAGCTCATGTCTGCGTCGATCGCCATCTGCTTGCCGGGCATGGCGTCGAGGCTGAAGCGCGCGGCGACCTCGGCGATGCGGCCGGAGCCCTTGGTGATGACCATGAAGTTCACGACAAGCAGGATCGCGAACAGGATCAGGCCGATCACCACGTCGCCGCCCATCAGGAAGCCGCCGAACGCCGCGACCACGTGGCCGGCGGCGGTGAGGCCCTCGTTGCCGTGGCTCAGGATCAGCCGCGTGGTGGCGACGTTGAGCGACAGGCGCAGCAGCGTGGTGAGCAGCAGCAGGGTCGGGAACGAGGTGAAGTCGAGCGGGCGGCGCAGGAACAGCGCCACCATCAGCACGAGCACCGACAGGGTGAGCGAGAGCGCAAGCCCCACGTCCAGGATCACCGTGGGCAGCGGCAGGATCAGCACCGACAGCAGCGCCACAACGCCGAGCGCCAGGCCCACGTCGGTGCCGGGCGCGCAGCGGGTGAGTAGCGCGCCGAACTGCTCGCGGCCGGTGGACTGGAGCGAGATCTGGCCCTGGGGCGGCGGCAGGGCCATCAGGCGGCGACCCCGTTGGCGGGCGGGGTGACGCTCGCGCCCTGCTGCGAGTAGTCGCGCAGCTTGTTGCGCAGCGCGCGGATCGAGATGCCGAGGATGGTCGCGGCATGGGTGCGGTTGCCGAGCGTGTGGCTCAGGGTCTGCAGGATCAGGTCGCGCTCGACCTGGTCCATGGTCAGGCCCACGAGCGCGGAGATGCCGCCCGCGGCAGCGGGGCCGGCGGCGGGAGCAAGGCTCGCCGGGGCGGCGCCGGCCTGCGGGGCGAGTTCCACCGCGGCGTCGTCGATCTCGGGACCCTGCGCCAGCAGCACGGCGCGGTGCATCGTGTTCTCCAGCTCGCGCACGTTGCCGCGCCAGGGATGTGCCGCGAGGCGCAGGCGCGCGCCGGCCGAGATCGGGCGAAGCGCGACGCCGTTCACCTCGGCGTAATGGCGGGCGTAATGGTCAGCAAGCGCCGCGATGTCGCCCGGGCGCTCGCGCAGCGGCGGGATATGCAGGCCGACCACGTTGAGGCGGAAATACAGGTCCTCGCGGAAGCGCCCGGCGGCGGCCTCGGCCACCAGGTCGCGATTCGAGGTGGCGAGGATGCGCACGTCCACGCGCACCGGGCCGCTGCCGCCAAGGCGATCGATCTCGCGCTCCTGGATGGCGCGCAGCAGCTTGGCCTGCAGGCGGGCGTCCATCTCGCTGATCTCGTCGAGCAGCAGCGTGCCGCCGTTGGCCGCCTCGAACTTGCCGAGGCGGCGGGCGACGGCGCCGCTGAACGCGCCCTTCTCGTGGCCGAACAGCTCGCTCTCCAGCAGGTTCTCCGGGATGGCCGCGCAGTTCAGCGCCACGAACGGGCCTGCGGCGCGGCGCGAGCGGCGGTGGATGTGGCGGGCGAGCACCTCCTTGCCGGTGCCGCTCTCGCCGGTGATCAGCACGGAGGCCTCGGCGCCTGCGACCTGCTCGGCGCGCCTCAGCGTGGCGAGCATCGCGGGGTCACGGGCCAGCAAGGTGTGGGTCTCGCCGGACGCGGCCTGCAGGATGGCGGCGATCAGCTCCGGGTCTGCGGGCAGCGGCAGGAACTCGCGGGCGCCGTCGCGCACCGCGCGGATCGCGGCCTCGGGGTCTGCCTCGGTGCCGCAGGCGACCACGGGGGCGGCGATGCGCTCGGCCTGCATCGCGCGCACCAGGCCGGGGACGTCGTGCGCCACGTCGCAGAGCACGAGGTCGACGCGGGCGTCGGCGCGCAGCCGGGCGAGGCCGGCCGCATTGGTGTCGGCCTGGTCAAGACGTGCGCCGCGGCCCTGGGCGATGCGCGCCGCCTGACCCAGCTCGGCAGCCAGCGAGCCGATGATCAGGACGCGCATCAGCCGCGATCCGCCTTGACGATCTCGGTCATGGTGATGCCGAGACGGTTGTCGTCGACCATGACCACCTCGCCGCGCGCGACCAGGCGGTTGTTGACGTAGATGTCGATCGCCTCACCGAGCTTGCGGTCCAGCTCGACGACGGCGCCGCGCCCGAGCTTGAGAAGCTGGCTGACCTGCATGGTCGCGCGGCCGAGCACGGCGCTCACGGTGACGGGGATGTCGTAGACGGCCTCGAGATCGCGTCCGGCGCGCGGGCCGGACTCTTCCGGCAGTGCGGGGTCGGTGAACTCGGCAAGTTCCATGTCAGCCGGCATCAGCCATCTCCTCGAGGACAGGTGTGATCGGGTCAGGCGATGCGGGGAGTTCGGCATGAACCCCGGCCGTGGTCTGGGCCGCAGGCTCGAACAGGCCGAGGGGGGCGAGCACGGCCTCGATCGCGGCCTGCACCGCGCGCCGGTCGCGCACGGCCCGCCCGTCCTGCCAGGTGATCCGTGCCTCGTCCGCCGCCAGCGCCTCGCCGGGCAGCAGGTGCACCCGGGCGGCAAGCTCCGGGTCGAGCCGGGCCACGGTCTCGGAAAGGCCGTGCAGGCTCAGCGGGTTGGCCCGGATCACGATGCGCGGCTCGGTTTCCAGCGCCGGGAGCACGGCCAGCGCCAGGGCACGCAACTCGCGCTCGCCGTGCCGGGCGCAGGTGGCGGGAAGTGCCGCGGCCAGCAGGGACAGCGCGGTGCGCGCGACGCTCTCCGCCGCATCGACGGCGAATGCCTCGGCGGCGTCGCGGGACCCGGACAGCGCGGCGGCGATGGCGTGCAGCACCGCGGCGCGCTGCGCCTCGACCTGGGCCTCGGCGGCGGCACGGGCCGCCCTCCAGCCCTCCGCGCGTCCCAGTTCGCGCGCATCGGCCAGCTCGATCGCGGAGTGGGTCGGTTCCGGCGCCGGCGCGGCGGGCGGCGGCGCCTCGGGCGCGTCGAAATCCTCCGCGTAGAGAATGCCGCCGAGCGGACGCGCCGCGGGCCGGCCCGGGTCGGGCGCGAAATCCGGGTCCGCGACGCCGGCGCGCATGGCCGGATGGTCGTGCAGGGCGGCGCGCACGGCGTCGCGCAGCAGCGCGTCCATGCCGCGCGGGCTCCGCTCCGGGTGTCCGGGCCGTTCGGGGGTCAATACAGCAGCTCCTCTTCCTGGCCGCCGCTCATCTCGATCTCGCCCGAGGCCGCCAGGGTCTTGGCGACCAGCACAATGGCGGATTGCGCCTCGTCGACGTCACGCAGCTTCACCGGGCCGAGCGACTCGATGTCGTCGCGCAGCATGCGTCCGGCGCGCTCGGACATGCTGGCGAAGAACTGGTCGCGCAGCTTCTCCGGCGCGCCCTTGAGCGCCAGCGGCAGCTTGTCCTTCTCGACCACGCGCAGCACCACCTGCATCGCGGCCGGACCGAGGCGCGAAAGGTCGTCGAAGGTGAACATGAGCTGCTTCACCCGCTCCGCGCTCTCCTGGCTGCGCTCCTCCAGGGCCGCGGTGAAGCGGGCCTCGGACTGGCGGTCGAGGTTGTTGAAGATCTCGGCCATCATCTCGTGGCTGTCGCGGCGCGCGCTGCGGGCGAGGTTGGACATGAACTCGGCGCGCAGCGTGCGTTCGACGCCGTCGAGCACGTCCTTCTGCACGCTCTCCATACGCAGCATCCGCATCACCACCTCCATCGCGAAGCTTTCGGGCAGCAGGGAGAGGACGCGGGCCGCGTGGTCCGGCTTGAGCTTGGAGAGCACCACGGCGACGGTCTGCGGGTATTCGTTCTTGAGGTAGTTGGCGAGCACGCTCTCGTGGACGTTGCCGAGCTTGTCCCACATGGTGCGGCCGGCGGGACCGCGGATCTCCTCCATGATCTGGCCGGCACGCTCGCGCGACATCGTCTGCTGCAGCAGGCGCTCGGTGGTCTCGAAGTTGCCGACCACGCTGCCCGACGCGCCGAGCTTCTCGGTGAAGTCGGCCAGAAGCTGCTCCACCATCGCGGCGCTGACCGGGCCGAGCTGGGCCATGGTGGAGGAGATCTCGCGGATCTCGTCCTCGCCCATCATCGAGAACAGGCGCGAGCACTGCTCCGGGCTCAGCGTGAGCAGCAGCACAGCCGCACGCTGCGAGCCGCTGAGCTGGTCGGAGGTCGCGGCCCTCGCCATGGCTACGACTTCTCCTGCGAGATCCAGTTGCGCACGATCGCCAGGCTCTCCTCTGGATGCTTGTCCACCAGCTCGCCGATCTTGCGGATGGTGGAGGCGCGCATCTGCCCCTCGATGTTGGCGAGATTGATCATCGCCTCGGCGGGCTCGACGGCTGGTCCGGCGAGGGCCGGCACCGAGGAGCCGCGCGGACCGGCAAGAGCCAGACCCGTCCTGGGCGTGCTCTCGTCGGCCAGCAGGACGTTCGTCGGCGGCTCCAGGCCCGGGGCCTGCGTGGTCAGGCGCAGCATCGTCGGCCGCACCACGAAGAACAGGGCGAGCAGCGCGATCAGGCCAATCGCCCCGGTCTGCACCAGAGTCATGACATCGGATTTCTCGAAATGCAGGCCGAAGCGCGAGGCAGCCTCCGGCGCGGCGACATCGGCATCAGGTGTCACGAAACGCATGCTGACGACCTCGACCTTGTCGCCGCGCTTCTCGTCGAAGCCGATGGCGCTGCGCGCGATCGTGGCGATGCGGGCCAGCTCCTCCGTGGTGCGCTCATGCCAGGCCGGCTTGCCGTCCGCGTCGGGTGCCAACGTGCCGTCCACCATCACCGCGAGGCTGATGCGGCGGATCTGGGGCTGGTCGTGCACGGTGGTGCGCACGGTCTTGCCGATCTCATAGTTGGTGGTCTCCTCCTGCTTCTGCTGCTGGCTGCCGGCCTGGCCCTGCACGGCGCCGGCATCGGCGTTTGGCAGGTTGTTGGCGACGCTCGCCGGCTTGTCGGCGGCCTCGGTCGATTTCGAGTTGTCGCTGTTGGTCTGGGTGGAGCGCACCACCTGCTGATCGGGGTTGTAGCTCTCCTGGGTCTCGTGCAGCTGGTCGAAATCCATCTGCACGGCAGCTTCGGCGCGCACTCGGCCCGGGCCGAGGGAGCGTTCGAGCAGGTCCTCGACGGAGCGCGACAGGCGCTGCTCCGTCGTGTGGCGCAGCTCCTCGGCGGTCTGCGCCGCCTCGGAACCCTGGGTCGAGTCCGGGTCGCCGGCGCGGGCCAGCAGGTTGCCGCGGCTGTCGATCAGCGCGATGTTGTGGGCGCGCAGGCCGGGCACCGCCGCGGAGATCAGGTTGAGCACGGACTGCACGCCCTCCCGGTCCATGCGCGCGCCGCCGGCCATGGTCAGCACGACGCTCGCCTGCGCCTCCTGCTGCTGGTGGGAGAAGGGTTGTCGCTTGGGCATCACCAGATGCACCCGGGCGGCGCGCACCCCGGTGATCATGCGGACGGAGCGGGCGATCTCGCCCTCCATGGCACGGGTCTGGTTCATCTCCTGCTGGAACTGGCTGGAGGTGAGGCTGTCGCCGCGGTCGAAGATCTCGTAGCCGATGGAGCCGCCGGAAGGCAGGCCGTCCTTGGCGAGCAGCAGCCTGGCGCGGGCCACGTCGGCGGCCGGCACGAGCACAGTCTGCCCGCCGCCCTGCTCCTGGTGGGTGATGTGCGCCTTGTCGAGCGCGTCCACGAGCTGCCCGGCCTCGCGCAGGTCGAGGTCGGCGTAGAGCAGCGCGTAGGAGGAGGGAGCGCTGCCGCGCATCGCGAGAAGCGCCAGGATGCCGAGCATGCCCACCGCGACCACCGCCATCGCCGCCAGCCGTGCGGGTCCGAGCGCGCGCAGGCCTTCGAGCACCGGCCTCACTGCGGCGTCCGACGTGGTTCAAGCCCGGTCGATGGCGGGCGCGCGGCGCAGGACTGCCAGGGTGTCACGGATGGCAGGACCTGCCAGGCCGCATGCGGCGGATGCGGCCCGGAGGCGTCGAGGGACGCGGCCTGGTTCCGCTCCGCTGCCGGCATGGTCTCCGCTGTGGCGAGGAGAATGCATGCGGCGTCCTGGGGCTGGATCGAGTCCTTCATTCCGGCTTTCCGCTCCACCGGCGTTCTGCCGGCTGGCGTAAGGTGGCTGGCCCGGCTTACCTCTTGGTTAACGGCCCGGTATTTCCTGCCTGGCTGATGGGAGGCCAGACGGTATGGCGCCCTGACGGCGTATCGCGCGGTCGCGGCGAGGCGTGACAGGTACGCGCCAGCCCGATGGAGCGCCTGGCGGCGGTTCGAGGCTCCATGCTCCCCAGTCGTCCGGCATGGCCACGACCTGTGCATGCTGATTCCCTAGGAGCCTGACGTCAACCTGTCAGGAAGCAAGGCTGGGCTCTCTCT
>CAXSES010000039.1:0-14239 GCA_964236225.1 uncultured Acetobacteraceae bacterium | reverse complement strand
GGCGTGTTCCCCATCGCTGCCCGGCTCAACCGTCCAGGCAGGTTGCCGCAACCTTCGCGCGGCGCCGTCCACCTGCGTTACCGGCCACGCATCAGAGACGCTGGCAGGGGACCGGCTCCAGGCTGGCGGAGGCCCGCCACTGTCCCGCGATCCAGGTGCCGACAGGGTCGAGGTTCTCGCGCAGCAGCACGAGGTCGGCGCGCAGGCCCGGAGCGAGCCGGCCGCGGTCCGCCAGGCCCATGGCGCGCGCGGGATAGGTCGAGGCCATGCGCAGCGCCTCCGCACCGTCGAGGCCGAGCAAGGCCACGGCATTGCGCACGGCCTGCGCCATGTCGAGGTCCGCGCCGGCCAGCACGCCCTCCTCGGTTTCCAGGCGCCCGTCGCGGCGCAGGATCGTGCGCCCGCCCAGGGTAAAGCGGTCGAGCGTGGTGCCGGCGGGCGGCATCGCGTCGCTGACCAGCACCACCTGGCCGGCGGGCCTGCTGGCGAGCAGCAGGCGCAGCGTCGCAGGATGCACGTGGACGCCGTCCACGATCACGCCGCACCAGGCCCCCGGACTGGCCAGCGCCGCGCCCATGATCCCCGGGTCGCGCCCGGCCAGCGGCGGCATGGCGTTCGGCCAGTGGGTGAAGCCTGCCACGCCGAGCGACAGCGACTCGACGCTGCGCTCGAACGAGGCGGCGGAGTGGCCCGCGCACAGCCGCACCCCTGCGGCGGCGAGCCGCGCCAGGTCGGCGTCGCCCGCGTGTTCCGGCGCCAGGGTGAGCAGCGCCGGGACGCGGGCGGCAAGCTCCGCGATCAGGGCGTGGTCGGCGGGGCCGATCGGGCGGATCAGCGCGGGGTCGTGCACGCCCGCGCGCAGCACGCTGAGGAACGGGCCCTCCAGGTGCAGGCCGCCGACGCCGCCCTGCGGATGCGCCACGGCGCCGGCGATCGTGGCGCAGGCCTCGCG
Organism: uncultured Acetobacteraceae bacterium; assembly: GCA_964236225.1. Taxonomy (GTDB): domain Bacteria; phylum Pseudomonadota; class Alphaproteobacteria; order Acetobacterales; family Acetobacteraceae; genus CAXSEF01. The sequence continues at coordinate 13,287 of CAXSES010000039.1, read as the reverse complement.
CATCCGGGCGGGCGTGTCGGTGATCAGCGTCGGCAGGATCGTCGTGACGCCGAGGCGGCGGTGCGCGCCGGCGATCGCCAGCGCGGCCGAGGCGGTCGGCGAGTCGTTGTAGAGCAGGCCGCCGCCGCCGTTGACCTGGAGGTCGACGAGGCCGGGGGCGAGGACCGCGTCGGCCGGAAGGTCGAGGCCGGGACCCGCGACCCGCCCGGGCTCGACGCCGAGGATGCGCCCGTCCTCGACCACCACCGTGGCCTCAGGCAGCGAGTCGAGGTGACGGCCGCCCTCGACGAGCACGCGGGCGGCGCGCAGATGCAGGCGGGCCATGGGCGCAGTGTCGGCGCGGAGCGGGCGGCTGGACAAGGCCCGGCGCCCCATGGCCATGCGGAGGCTCGCCGCCGAAGGTGGCGACGCGCGGTCGGCGCGGCTGTCGTGAAAGGCGAGAGCCGGGAGCACCCGGCGGGACTGCACACGGGTTCCGGCCGAGGCGATCTGGTGTTTGCGGTTGTCCTGGCCCGACGGATCGGAGTTTATCCGCCTGGAGACAGCCGGAGCGGACGCAACGATGACCATGGTTTCCTACGCGCAGAACGGCGAAGATGTCATGCTGATGCGTGCGCTGGGCAGTGTCGCTGGCGGCTTCTACATCGACGCCGGGGCGGCCGACCCGACGATGCACTCCGTGACCCGCGCCTTCTACGACCGCGGCTGGCACGGCGTGAACCTCGAGCCGAGCCTGGAGCACTTCCTGCAGCTGGAGACGCAGCGGCCCCGCGACATCACCTTGCAGGTCGCGCTCGACGATCGCGAGGGCGAGCAGGTCTTCCACGCGATCCAGGGAACCGGCCTGTCCACGTTCGACGGGTCGCTGGCCAGGGAGCACAACGCCGCCGGCTGGCCGGTCAGCCGCGTCATCGTGACCACGCGCACGCTCGCCGGCGTGTGCGAGCAGTACGCGCCGAGCGCCATCCACTTCCTCAAGGTCGACGTGGAGGGCGCAGAGCAGCGGGTGCTGGCCGGCGCCGATTTTACCCGGTTCCGGCCGTGGATCGTCCTGGTGGAGGCGACGCGGCCTGGCACCGAGGTGGCCAACCACGCGGGCTGGGAGCCGATCCTGTTGCAGGCAAACTACCGCTTCGCCTGGTTCGACGGGCTGAACCGATTCTACATTGCCGAGGAGAAGGTCGAGGCGCTGAGTCCGTGCTTCGCCAGCCCGCTCGGGGTATTCGATGACTACACGCGCCATGATCCCGAGCGCGAGCGCCTGGCGGCGCTCGCGGCGACGACGCCGGCCCTGACGGAACGGGCGCAGGCGGCGGAGGCGAGAGCCGCGGCGTTGGAGCGCCAGGCCGCGGAGGCCGCGGCGCAGGCCACGGCGCAGACGGCCACGCTGGAGCAGGCGCGCGCCGAGGCCGAGGCGCGGGCCGCAGCCGCCGTGGCCCAGGCGGCGCTGCTCGCGGCGCAGGCGCGCAGCGCCGACGCGCTGGCGCAGGCAGCCGCGGCCAACGCCGCGGCGGCGGCGGCCAACGCGCAGGCGGCCGACGCGCAGGCCGCGGCGGCGCAAAGCCGGCTCGGCGACCTGCAGCACGAGATCGGCGAGACGCGGCGCCGCCACGACGAGCTGCGCCAGCGCGAGGAGGCGGCCCGCTCGCTGCTTGCGGCGCAGCGCTCCGAAGCCGCGGCGCACTTGGCGCTCGTGCAGCGCGCGCTCGACGAGCGCAGCACCGCCCATGACAGCGTGCAGGCGCAGTTCGACGCGGAGCGGGACCGGGCGCGGACGCTGGAGCAGCGGGTCGCAGCGCTCGACGAAGAGATCGTCGTGCTCAGCCGGCCCGCGCCGGTCGCGCCGGTGCCGGAGGTGCGCGAGATCGCGCTGGTCCCCGCGCCCAGGCCGCCGATGCGGCGCAGGATCGCGGCAGGGCTCTACGGCTGGACGCTGCGGCCGGTGCTGCGTCCGCTGGCCTGGCGCGGCCGAAGCTTCCTCGTGGCCGGCCTGCGGCAGGCGCTGGCCGAGCAGGCGCCTGCTCCGCAGGTCGCCGCCAGCCAGGACGACGATCCGCTGCGGCTCCTCGGCGAGATCCGCAGCCGCCAGGATCGCATCCTCGACATGGTGCACCGTGTCGACGACCTCGCGGCGGAGCAGCGCGCGCAGCAGCGCCGCGACTTCGCGGCGCTCATGACGCGGGTGGATGACACGGCACAGTCCGTGCGCGGCGTCGAGGCCGCTCTGCCGCGCCGGGGCGGCTCCGAGCTTGGCGAGCTCGCAGGCACCATGGAGGCGGCGCTGCTGACCCTGGCTGTGGCCGGACGCACGCAGCGTCGATAGAGGGGTAGGCCATCACGGCGTGACGACGGCTGCGGGTCAGGGTCCGGCTTGCCGCAACGGGATGAGGCCCAAGTGCGCGACGAGCAGGGTGATCCTGCTTGGCTCCACGTCTGAACCGTGATCTGCCGGTGCCCGCGCGGGTCAGCGGGCCTGTGGCTCGGCAGGGCGGGCCGACGAAGACGGCGTGCCCCGCATTCTGGCGCCGCTGAAGTCGAGCGGGTCGTAACGGCCCGCGTGGTGCGGACTGGACAGCCCGGCACGGATGCTCGCCTGTTGTGACGGAGACGGACCGCGCGGTCCGCATCTTGGAGGCTTGCCCGATGCTGCGAAACACGTTGCGCCCAATGGCACACTCGATCCGGTCCCTGGTGGGAACGAACGGCTTGGCCGATCGGGTCGCAGCGCTCGAGGCCGCGACACGCGCGCTGACCGATGGCGGAACGGCGCCTGCCACCAATGCGCCGGCTATCATTAGTGTCGAGGTGCCAACAACGCCGGTGCTGGATGTTAACGTAATGCTGCATCAGTCGCGTGGCGCGCTGCTGCGCGGGATGCCGCCTGGCGCGCAACGCCTGCTCAGCGCGGGATGCGCGGGATCATGGTATTTCGACTGGATCGAGCAGACCTACGGACGGGTACCAGAGCATCTTGGGATCGAGTATTACTCGCCCAAGCCGGACGAGCTGCCCGACAACGTGACGTGGATCGCCAACACGGCTTCCGACATGTCGGAAGTGGGTAACGAGAGTTGTGACTTGGTGTTCTCCGGCGAGAACCTGGAGCATCTTTGGCCGGGCGAGGTGGCGGGCTTTGCACTGGAGGCCGCCCGCGTGCTTCGGCCCGGTGGGCACCTGGTAATCGATAGCCCGAACCGCCTCGTCACGGCGCCGCTAAACTGGGGTCATCCCGAGCACACCATCGAACTGACGCCTGCCGAGGCGTGCGAGCTGGCGCGGCTGGCCGGCTTTGACGTCATGTCGGTCCAGGGTATCTGGCTGTGCCGCGATCCTCGATCCGGCGAAATGCTTCCCTTCGATCCCAACCAGGATGTGCCAGGCTGGTCGGTGACAGAGCGTCTTCTAGTCGCGCTCGACCGGCCCGACGAATCGTTCATATGGTGGATCGAGGCCACCAGGAGTGACCGCGCACCGGCGGCCGAGGCTGTGCACGCGCTGATGGCGCGCCTGTTCCGCGAGCACTGGCCCGAGCGGGTGCAGCGCCTGCTGGTGCCGGCGGACCACGCGCTGCAGCCCTCGCCGGATGGCGACTGGGTGAACGTTACCGCGGGTCAGGGCGGCATCGCGATGTTTGGCCCTTACATGCCGTTGCGGGCCGGCCGCCATCGGGTGACATGGCAGGTGCGGACGCCAGCGACGTCGCGGGGTCCTGTCGCGTTCTGCGAGGTGATGGCGGGAGCAGACACGCTCATGCGGCACGAGGTCCGGCCCGGCGAATCGAGCGTGTCGCTCGAGTTCACCCTGGACGAGATGACCTTCGGGCTTCAGTTCCGGTGCGCGAGCCTCGGAACGGACGGGTTCTCGGTTCTGCGCAGGGTGCGGCTGGAGGAGCATCTCACGTAACGATTCTACGGATCGCCGGCGTTTCAGGGATCGTGGACCCAGCGGGCGAGCGCCGCGGCAAAATCCTGCCACGAGGGGACCTGGAGGCGCGCCGCTTCGGTCCAGAGCCGGGCGGCCGTGGCATCGTCCTCCAGGCTCCGCACCGCCTCGGCGATGCACGGGCCGGAGACCTCGGCGAGTCGTATCTGCCCGTGCGCCGGCAGCATCTCGATGCTCGGCACCGTCGCGCTCACGATCACCGGGATGCCGTGGTAGAGGCTCTCGAACGGTGGCAGCCCGAAGCCCTCGCCTTCGCTGGCGAAGATCATTGCCCTGGCGTTGCCCAGCACCTCGCGGACGGCTGCGTCGCTGGCGTCGTTGAGGTGGCGGAACAGCGGTTGGTCCTGGAGCGTCGCCATCAAGTCGATCTCCTGCTGCGCGTGCGGAAGCAGCCGGCCGATGACGGTCAGAGGCGCCCGGCTCCCTTCCGCCCAGAGGCTGACGAACGCCTCCAGGGTCGCCGCGACACGCTTGCGCGGCTCGATGGAGCCGAGCACGACGTAGCCGCTGCGCTTCGGGGTGAAACGCTGGGCGCCCAGGCCGAGTCCGTCTCCGCCCAGCACGATCACGGGGCCGTCCCGATCCTCGCTTCGCATGACGCGGTGCTTATAGTCCCGGCGGGTGTGCTCGCTTATGAACGCGACCCGGGGAATGGATCGCAACGCCCGCAGGTAGGGCATCGCGACGCGGCTGGAACCGCGGTCGAACCAGTGAGGTTCCAGGTAGGGCAGGAAATCGTAGACCAGCCAGAAGATGTCGGTCCGGGACTGCGCCAATTTCTCGTAGAAGCGGGCCCGGCGCATGTCGAAGAACAACTCGGGATTGAGCAGGCGGGTGCCCGAGGGAACGAGGACCGGGGCCTTGCCGGTCAGCAGCCCGTGGAGCGCCGAACGCTCTTCGCCCACATCCAAGCGGGATGCTGTCGACGATGCTGTGAGGATGCCTGACGCCTCGTCTGGAAGGACCCGCAGGTCGTCCATGCCATGATCAAACGCGCACAGGATCAGGCGGCCCGGACCCGACCAGTGGCGGATCAGCTCTCGCTCGACCCGCTGGATGCCGGTGCGCAGCGGCAGGCCGAACAGCTCGGTGATGTCGAGGTAGATGTCATTGCCCTGCATCGGATCAGCCGGCCTCGACTTGGGCCAGACCGAGGGCATCGCAGAGCCGATCGGCATACACTGAGGGATTGTGCCCGGCCTCGAACGCGCGACGGGCCGGACTGTCCCGTTCCGAACCCGCTTGCCCGGCGATCATGTCCGCGATCGCCTCGGCGACCAGCAGCGGCGCAAGCTGGTTCGGCACCCGGCGGATGTAGTTCGGGGCCTCCATCGCGTCCGCCATGTCCTGGTTCGCGACGCAAGGCAGGCCGCAGGCGATGCAGTCGAGCAAGGCTCCCGACACCGCGCCCATGCCGTAGGTCCGGAGCTGCACGCCATAGTCTGCCGCAAGCAGGTAGTCTCTGTACATCGCCTCGCTAGTGTACTCCTCGATGAAGGAGACATGCTGTTCCAAACCCAGGTATTGTCGCAGGGTCAGCAAAGGGGTGAGATCCTCGATCAGACTTGCGCCGACAAAGACGAGACGCGCAGGTATGTTCCATCCTCGTAATGTATCGAGCGCCCAGATGCATTCCTCCGGGCCCTTCGTCTCGAAGATGAAGCCGAAGGTCGCCAGCAGGATTTCATCGTCCTCCACGCCGAGCCGTCGGCGCGCAGCGTTGCATTCGGCCGGCAGCAGCTCCTCGGGCGTCCAGCTCCGCTGGAAGGAGAACGGCAGGGAAACCGGCGTGATGTCGAAGCGCTGCTTCACAACCTGGGCCACGGGAGGGGAATGAAGCACGAACGGCGTCGTCTCCAGCGCCAGCTCACCCAGGAACGTCGCCTTCAGCTTCGACTCGTCCGCAAGCCACTCGTCAACCTCGCTCCTGGTGACCGCCCGCTTCAACTCGGCTGAAGCCGTTGCCAACGTATGATCCCATCCCAGCATCGCCGCATAAAACCCCACCAGCCGCACATCGTGGCAGATGCACGTGCCGCCGTAGCGCATCAGCAGCCGGAAAATTCGCGTGTGATAGTGCGAGTTGCCCATGATCCCGATCACCCGGTCGAACTCGCCGGACAGCATCGGCAGCGCCGAGAGTGGGGAGATCGCGGTGTTGGCGATCGGCGCTGGGTTCTCGGTCTCAGTGAAGACGTGCAGGTCCACCCGCAGCCCCAGCTCCACGCAGCAGGCCGCGGTGTAGTCCGCGACGCCGGAGCGGTCCGGCGGCACCGGCGACAGCAGCGCCACGCGCGGCCGGCGCGGCCCCGCCTGCGCGGGCGCGCCGGCAGCCGCGGTCGCGGCCCGCGCGGCCGCGTCGGTGCGCTCCTGCGCGGCCTCGTCGGCCCGTGCCTGCATCGCCGACCAGAACAGCCGCGCCACCTCCGCGGTGCGAAACCTGGGCCAGGTCGCGGCCTGCTGCCTGACGACCGCACGCCGCCACTCCGGCTGCATCGCCCGCGACAGGATCGCGGCGAGCGCCGCGTCATCGTCCGGATCGAACAGCACGGCGTCGTCGCTGATCAGCTCGCGGTGCGCCGCGATGTCGGAGGCGATCGAGGGCACGGCCGCGGCCATGGCCTCGATCACCGGCAGCGAGAACCCCTCGGCGCGCGAAGCGGTGACGACGCAGAACGCCTCGCGGTACAGCGCGAGCAGCCCGGCCTCGCTGACGTGGCCGGGGAAGCGCAACTGGCCGCCGCGCCCGCCCTGCTCTCGGTGCAGCCTCTGCAAGTCGTCGACCTGGTGGGGCGGGTAGTGGCCGGTGACCACGATCGGCACGCCGGCGGCAGCCATCGCGACGCAGGCGGCATGGGCGCGGATCGGGCACTCGACGTTCTTGCGCCAATCCCCGCCGCCGATCACCAGCAGGTGGCGGCCGGCGAGCGGGCGGGCGTGCGCCGCCTCGGCATCGCGCTCGAAGCCCGGGTCGAGCGGGGCGCCGGTGACGGTCACGTCACGCTCCGGGACAGAGAGCAGCGTCTCCAGCCTCCCGGCGCTGGTGCGCGAGATCGGCATGAACAGGTCGTAGCCCGACAGCCAGGCCAGCCGCGCGTTGTAGTCGAGCCGGTGGACGGCGTCGGGCAGGTAGCGTGCCGGAAAGTCGAACGGGATGAAGTCGTAGACCACCGCGGCGCTGAGGCAGCGCGGGCTGGACGACAGGCGGGCGGTGAACAGCGGGTCGTGCGTCATCGGCGAGAGCTGCACGAACCAGCACCCGGCCATGTCGCCGACATAGCCAGTGCGCTGCACCGAATCGACCAGGGCGCGCACCGTGCCGCCCAGCTCCGGCAGCGCCGGGTCGGTGATCGCCACGATGCGGTGGGCGGCCGCGAATCGGCTGTGCGTCCTCGCGTGGCGCAGCAGCCCGAGCGCATGGCGGCCCACGCCCCGCTCCCGGTAGTTCTCATCCTGCAGGCAGCGCAGATCGACGACAAGGCAGGGCTGTGCGGTCATGCGCGCGTCCTAGGAGGCGGGACATCCTAGGAGGCGGGGCATCCTAGGAGGCGGAGCGTCCGCGAGGCAGGGATCGCCTCCATACAGGGACCGCCGCGGATTGCCTATCGGCCGGGACGAGGCTGCGGGGCGGCCTTGCGGGGGTTCCCGGCCAGGCCGGCCTCCTGCAGGTCACGCTCCAGGCTTGCCTGTTGACCCGGCACGGTTCAAAGGCTGGCCCGCGGCAATTTTGCGAGGACGCAGGATGCGGACGGCTCTCATCACAGGCGTGACCGGCCAGGACGGGGCGTATCTGGCGCAGCTCCTCCTCGCCGAGGGCTACCGGGTGGTCGGCCTGATGCGGCGCTCCGCGTCGTCGGACGTGGTGGGCGAGCGGCTGCGCTGGCTCGGCGTGCTCGACAGGGTCGAGCTGGTGGACGCGAACCTCATCGACCTGTCGAGTCTGATCCGGGTGATCGAGCAGCACCAGCCCGACGAGGTGTACAACCTCGCCGCGCAGAGCTTCGTCGCCGCCTCGTGGCAGCAGCCCCTGCTCACCGGCACTGTGACCGGGCTGGGGGCGGCCAACGTGCTGGAGGCGGTGCGCATCGTGCGGCCGAAGGCGCGCTTCTACCAGGCGTCGTCCTCGGAGATGTACGGGCTGATCCAGGCGCCGGTGCAGGACGAGCACACGCCGTTCTACCCGCGTTCGCCGTACGCCGCCGCCAAGCTGTACGCGCACTGGATGACGGTGAACTACCGCGAGAGCTTCGGGCTGCACGCCAGCTCCGGCATCCTGTTCAACCACGAGAGCCCGCTGCGCGGCATCGAGTTCGTCACCCGCAAGATCACCGACGGCGTGGCGCGCATCAAGCTGGGCCTGGCCAACGAGCTGACGCTGGGCAACCTTGACGCCCGCCGCGACTGGGGTCATGCGCGCGACTACGTGGGCGCGATGTGGCGCATGCTGCAGCAGGACCAGGCGGCCGACTACGTGGTGGCGACCGGCCGCACCACCACGATCCGCGAGTTCTGCCGCATCGCGTTCGAGTGCGCGGGCCTGGACTGGCAGCGCCATGTCCGCACCAGCGCGGCGCTGGTCCGCCCCGCCGAGGTCGACGTGCTGCAGGGCAACGCCGACAAGGCACGCCGCGTGCTGGGCTGGGTCGCAGAGACCAGCCTGGAGCAGATGGCGGCCGAGATGGTCGAGGCCGACCTCGCCCGCCACCGCGCCCGCCAGCACGGCACGCCCCAGCCCAGCGGCGCCCGTCGGCTTGAACCCGCCGGCGATGGCCTGGCCCAGCCCGCCGGGGCGTGAGGTGCGGCCGCGCGCGATCCTGGTGACCGGCTCGGACGGCTTCGTCGGTCACCACCTGCTCGCCCGCCTGGCCGCCGACTTCCCTGACGCGGTCCTCCACCCCGCCGCGTTCGACGTCACCGACCCCGACGCGATCGACCACGCGGTTTCCGCCCTGCGTCCTGATGCCTGCATCCACCTCGCCGCCATCGCCGCCATCGGCGAGGCCCGCGACGCGCCGGAACACGCCTGGGCGGTCAATCTCGGCGGCACCCTGTCGCTGGCCCGGGCCCTGCGCCGCCACACGCCGGACTGCGTGCTGCTCTACGTGTCCAGCGCCGACGCCTACGGCAGCTCGTTCGCCGCCGGCGTGGCGCTGGACGAGGCCGCGCCGCTGGCGCCGATGAACACCTACGGCGCCACGAAGGCCGCCGCCGACCTCGCGCTCGGCGCCCTGGCGCAGGATGGGCTGCGCGTGATCCGACTGCGCCCGTTCAACCACACCGGCCCGGGGCAGTCCGAGGCGTTCGTGGTCGCCGCCTTTGCCCGCCAGATCGCACGCATCGCCGCCGGACGGCAGCCGCCGGTGCTGCGCGTCGGCGCGCTGGACGCCCGACGCGACTTCCTCGACGTGCGCGACGTGGTCGCCGCCTACAGTCTGTGCCTGGCGCGCGCCGACTCGCAGGTGTCCGGCACGATCCTGAACGTGGCCTCCGGCGAGGGCCGACGCGTGGGCGACGTGCTCGACGCGCTGCTGGCCCTGTCCGGCGTGCAGGCCGCGGTGGAGGTCGAGGCTGGCCGCCTGCGCCGCACGGAGATCCCGCTGGCCTGCGGCGACGCGGCGCGCGCCCGTGCGGCGCTGGGGTGGGCGCCGGCGATCGCCTGGGAGACCACCCTGCGCGACGTGCTGCAGGATTGGCACGCGCGGGTGTGAGCGCGGCTGAACCGCCCCTGGACCAGCCTTGTTGATAAGCGGGTCTCTTGAGGAGTGGATTCCAAAAGCCTGCCTTTGGGAGAGTTTGAAGCAGAGCCTCAACCTTTCAAGGCCTGAGGTCATCGGCATCAGACCGGCATCAAGGCTCAGTTCCCGCTGCCGATCACCGGCGTGTTCGGAAAAATCTGCGGCGAAGGCCCGGGCGCGTTCAAGGGAACGCAGGTAAAGGCGAGGTCGAGGCCGGTGTCGGACTCGAAGGTGCCGCCGAACGGGCTGGCTTCCAGGATCTGGGATTGCAGTGTCTTCGCGTGGCAATACTCCTCCGCCTGAGTGAAGGCGATGCGCCGGGCCGCGGCGCGCCCGCCGTCCAGGCCGGGACGCTCGACCGAGATGCTGTAGGCGTTGGGCCCGGTGGGCAGGACGCCGGTGTTGCTGGCGCAGCCGGCGAGCAGCATGGCTGCGAGGATCGGGAACGGACGCATGGGCACCTCTTGGGACGGGCAATGGGGGTTGGTAGCAGCTTGATGGCCACGAGCCCTACGTTCCGGGCAGAAGTTCAATCGTATTGCGATCAATGACGTTCGCGTGGACGGCATCGCCAGGGCCGAAATGCTTCCGGAACCAGGGCGCAACCAACTGCCCCTTGTAGGCGATGCGTGCCAGGCCGCTCCGGTTGGCAAGGCGGTTGATCCGCGAGATCGCCGACTCGGCGCCATCGCCGAAGAGGACGCCGGACGTCGGCACGAACAAGATCGCGGCGCCGCCCCCGGCCTGCCTACAGCGTGCGCTGCGCGGCCACCGCCTCCTCCAGCCAGCCCCAGGCCTCGCGCTCCGCTATCCCTGCGGTCTTGTCGACGGCGATGCGCAGATACGCCATCTCGGCGTCCACCTTCTCGCGCGAGAGCCTGTGCAGGCGGCTGACCAGGATCGCGCCCTCGATCACCGCTGCGGCGGCACGGTTGTAGCCGGGGAAGGAACCGTGCGCCGCCTCGTGGACGACGCGGCAGTGGAACCGTGGGCGGACCTCGTCCTCGTGCAGGGCGGCGACCTCCAGCTCCCAGTGCGAGAGGGCGTCGGCCAGGCGCGGCGGGCGCACTCTGTCGGACGCCACGGTGGCCCAGTCGCGCCGGCCGGTGAGCAGGCCGGCGAACACGCGCACGTCGGCGGGATGGCTGGCGGTGGCCTGCGGCGTGGCGAGCAGGTTGGCCAGGGTCGCGGAGGGCTGGAACGGGGCGATGGTCCACATCGCCCCGTGCTGGGTCGCGTGCTGGATCAGGCCGAGCGGCGCCAGGTGCGGGCGGCCGTCGAGGCCGATGGTGACGACGATGGTCTCGCGGATCAGGGGCATGGCGTCCAGGCGGCTGTCGCTGTGGCTGTCGGGCGAGCGGGCGGTCCAGGCGGTCGTAGTCGGGGAGTCGGCGTGTCCCGTCACGACCTGGCGGGACGGACATGGCAATCGGCGGCGCCGGACGCCATAGAGGCGGCTGTCCGCGTCGAGGTCCAGGACATTGTCCCTGCCCTGCGGACAGGCGGGTCGCGCAGCCGGCGGGCACGCAGTTCGGCTTTGCATCCAGCCGCCATCCCGGCCAGGATTTTGCGAAGTCAAGGCGGGGGGAACTGCGATGATCGACACCGGGACGAGCCGCGTACTGTCGACCCGCCCGGGCCGGGCGGTGCCCTTTCTCCCGGGCGCCGCGATGCGTGGCGCCGGGAGGCGCGCGGCGAGAGGGTCGCCTGCGGCTGCGAGGGGCACCATGCTGCTGGTGGCGCTTGCGGCGGCGGCAGCAGGGTTCATGGCGACCGATGCGCAGACGGTGGCGCGAGCGGTGGCGCTCGACCCGGAGCTGGCCCGGCTGCTGCGCGCGATGGTCGTGCTCAAGATGGCGGCGGCGACGGCGGCCACCGCGGGGATCATGTGGCGCCTGGGCGGCGTGGCCACGCCAGGGTGGCTCGCGGGCTACGCGCTGGCCCTGGCGGCGACCTGGGCGGGGCCGGGGCTGCTCTGGGACATGGCGCATTTGGGTCTCGGCGCGCTGCTCCTGCACGGCGGCCTGGCAGGCGCGCTGGTGCTGCTGTGGCGCGACCCGGCAGCCGGCGCGCGGCTCGGGGCAATCATCGACGCGCGACGCCAGGTATTGCGGGCGGCCGTTGGAGATGACGGGAAAGACAAGCAGGGTTGAGGATCTGCCTTATGCCAGCGGCTTTTGGTCTTGACCGGCAAGCAGGCAAGGAAGGCCAGGGGCTCTGCCCCCTGCTTCAAGGCGGGGACCCCGCCAAAGGCAGGGCCCTTGGAACCCTTTTCCTGAAGAGGCAGGTCCAGGGGCGGCTCGCCCCCGCCTTGAAGCGGGGACGGGTCCGGGCAGAGCCCGGCCTTGCTTCCGTGGCAGGTCAGCGTCAGGGGCCGCCCTCCTTCCCCGCGGCGGCGCCTTCGTCCTGCGCCCGGTCCGGCTGCGGGCTGACGCGAACCGCCAGCCCCTGGCGCAGGGTATGGCCTTCCTCGACAAGCCGGGTGCGGTCGCGCTCGGAGACGGGCGCCGCGACTCCCCAGGCAAGCGGCTCGTCCTGGACGTAGCGTTTTCCCAGGCTCCAGGCGGTCTCCGCGCGGGCCAGTTCGGCGCCCAGGTAGAAGGCGTGCGGCGCGTCGCCTCCGACGCCGAGGTCCGGGTAGAACGCCATGGTGTCGCTGCCGCACAGGTGCCGCCCGGCGCTCCAGGCATGCACGCCGTCCGGCGCGGTGGCGATGCGCCAGTTGCGGTCGCGCACCGCGTCGGCCTGCAGCGCGATGTCGTCCGCGGTCTGGGTGAACGGCGAGCGGTCGTGGACCTGGAGCAGCCCGGCGCCATAGTTCTTCGGCAGGTCGTTGTTGGCGCGCGCGGCGAACATCATCCGGCGCGCCGCGTCGTGCTCGGCGACGGTGCGCCGGGTGTGCGGGCTGACCTGGACGATGAGCACGGCGCGGATCTGGAGCTCGGAGCAGATGCCCAGGAGCATGGCGGTGATGCCCGAGGTGTCGGCGTCGGTCAGCTCGGTGAGGTTGCCGGTGCCCATCAGGATCTCCGCCTCGGGCAGGCGCTCGCGCAGGGCGTGGTAGCGGGTGAGCGAGGTGGCGAAGCCGAAATGGATCGGGTCGAGGATCGGGTCGAGGATGCAGTCATGACCGCGCGCCTTGGCCAGGTCGTGGGCGCGCACCAGGCTGTCGAGGTCGCCGTGCACCGACGGGATCAGGACCGGCACGGCGGCGGTGCCGTCCACCACGTCGATCGTGTGCTCGGTGAGGCTGAGCAGGAAGTCGGCGCCGGCCAGCGCGCCGCGGCGCAGCTCCTCTGCATTGCCGGAATCCACGCTGACGCGCAGGCCGGCCTCCCTGAGCGTGCGGACCGCAAGCTCGAGGCCGGGGAACGGGGTGCCGGGCTTGCAGCCGATGTCGATCACGTCGGCCCCGTCGGCGCGCATCTGCCGGGCGCGGGCGAGCAGGGCGTCGGGCGAGAGGGTGATGGCCTCGACGATCTCGCCGAAGATGCGGATGTCGTAGCGCGACAGGTCGGGCGGCCTGCCGCCGCGGCCGAGGAAACGCGGCAGGTCGGCCAGCTCGTCCGGGCCGCGCTCGACGCGCACGCCGAGGGCGTCGGCGAGCCGC
>CAXSES010000038.1:12624-14446 GCA_964236225.1 uncultured Acetobacteraceae bacterium | reverse complement strand
GCAGTGAACCAGCCCGCAGTGAACCAGCCCGCAGTGAACGAACGTGCAGTGAACGAGCCTGGTGCGGATGCGTTCGGGGCGGCCGCGACGGGCATGGCCACGGGGAGCGGCTCCGTCCCTGTCCCCGCTCCGCCGGTGGCCTGGCGTCAGGCCGACGGCGCGCCGGTCGCCTGCCGGGAGAAGCTGCGCGTCCTGGAGGAGAACCACGCCGAGCTGGTGCAGGTGATGCAGGACGCGTTCGAGGACGCCGTGCTGATGGGCGTCGACGAGGCGGCGATGCGCGAGCACCTGGCGGCGACGGTGCGCGCCCTGCGCTCGCCGAAGCGGGGGTGAGCCGGCCCCGCGCAGACAGGGCCGCGCGCGGCGTGTCGGCGTTGCGCGTGCTGGCAGTGGCCATGGCCGTGCCGGTCGCCGGCGCGGCAATCGCGCCGTGCGCGCAGGCGGCGCAGACCGTGGCCCCGCCGACGCTGCCCGACCCGGACACCTGGCTGGCGCGCCCGGTGGCGGAGCTGCGCGTCCTGGACAAGGTGGGCGCGCAGGCGACGCCGGTGGTGCTGACGATCGGGCAGGGCTCGACCTACCATTCCCTGACCGTGACCCTGCGCGCCTGCGCCGTGCGGCCGCCCGAGCTGCCGCCCGACTCCGCCGCGTTCCTCGACATCGTCGACAGCCACGAGGGCGAGCCCGGCTTCCACGGCTGGATGTTCTCCGGCGAGCCGCAGGTCGCGATGCTGGAGAACCCGCTTTACGACGTGCACCTGCTGTCCTGCCGCGACGCCGCGCCGGCCCCGGCCGCTCCCCCGCCCGCGGCGTCGGGACGAACGACGCGATGACCGGCGGCCGCGCCCCCTCCTGCCGCGCCGCGTCCCGCCGTGCAGCGCCCCGCCGCGCCTTGTCCGGCCATGCCGCGCCCCGCCGTGCCGTGACGGACCGGCCATGACCCGGAGGGAGGTCTCGCTGCCGCCGCCGGATCGCGCCGCGTTCCTGCTCGACCTCGACGGCACCCTGCTCGACATCGCGCCGACGCCGGAGACGGTGGTGGTGCCGCCCGGCCTTGCGGACGACCTCGCGAGGCTGCGCGGGCGGGCGGGCGGCGCGCTCGCGGTGGTCACTGGGCGGCCGATCGCGCAGGTCGACGCCCTGCTGCCCGGCGTGCCGCACGCCGTGGCCGGCGAGCACGGCGGCGCCACGCGCCACGCCCCGGGCGAGGCGGTGCGCACCGTGGCGCTCGCGGCGATTCCGGACGCCTGGCGCGACGCGGCGCTGCGGATCGCTGCGGCGCATCCCGGCGCCAGGGTCGAGGAGAAGCGGCGCGGCGTGGTGCTGCACTACCGCGCGGCGCCTGAGCACGGCCCGTCGCTGCACGCGGCGCTGCTGGCGCTGGTCGCGCCGTCCGGCGGCGCCTTCCACCTGCTCGGCGCCAAGATGGCCTGGGAGGTCCGCCCGGCCGGCGCGGACAAGGGCTCCGCGGTGCGCGCGCTGATGGCGCGGCCGCCCTTCGCCGGGCGGCTGCCGGTGTTCGTGGGCGACGACGTCACCGACGAGGACGGCATCGCGGCGGCCGTCGCCCTGGGCGGGGTCGGGCTGCGGGTGCCCGACGCGTTCGGCGAGCCGGAGGGCGTGCGCGCCTGGATCGGCGGCCTCGCGAGGGACGGGTGGGGCGGCTAGTCGTCGTCTCCAACCGCGTGCCGCCGCCGCGCGAGCGGGCGCAGCTCGCGGGCGGGCTGGCGGTCGGCCTGCGCGACGCGATCACCGGGCGCGACACGCTGTGGTTCGGCTGGTCCGGCAAGCAGTCCAACAGCACGAAGCTCACCACTGCCCA
>CAXSES010000038.1:0-12524 GCA_964236225.1 uncultured Acetobacteraceae bacterium | reverse complement strand
TGTGGTTCGGCTGGTCCGGCAAGCAGTCCAACAGCACGAAGCTCACCACTGCCCAGTCTGGCGCCCAGTCTGGCGCCCAGTCTGGCGCCCAGTCTGGCGCCCAGTCTCGCGCCCAGTCCGGCGCCCAGTCCGGCCGGCTCGGCTTCGCCACCATCGACCTCACCGAGGCCCAGTACCGCGGCTTCTACCGCGACTACAGCAACGGGATGCTGTGGCCGCTGCTGCACGGCCGGCTCGGGCTGTCGGAGTTCCGGCGCGCCGATTTCGAGGCCTATCTGGCGGTCAACAGCCTGTTCGCCGGCGTGCTGGCGGGGCAGCTCCGTGGCGATGACGTGGTCTGGGTGCACGACTACCACCTGATCCCGCTGGGCCAGGCGCTGCGCGACGCGGGCGCCGGGCAGCGCCTCGGGTTCTTCCTGCACACGCCGTTCCCGCCGCCGTTCCTGTTCGACACCCTGCCGCAGGGCGAGCGCCTGCTGCGCGGCTTCGCGGCCTACGACGTGATCGGCACCCAGACCAAGGACGACGCCGCCAACCTCAACGCCTGCCTCAAGGCCGCCGGCGTCGCCGCACGCGCGAAGGCGTTCCCGATCGGCATCGACCCGGACAGCTTCGCGCGCGACGCGGAGCGCGCGGAGGGCGGCGCGGAGGACCGCCGGCTGCACGACAGCCTGGGCGAGCGCGCGCTGATCCTCGGCGTGGACCGGCTGGACTACACCAAGGGCCTGGCGCAGCGGCTGCGCGGCTTCGCCCAGCTCCTGGCCCGGTTTCCCGAGCATCGCGGCCATGTCAGCTACCTCCAGGTCACGCCGGTCTCGCGCGGCGACGTGTCGCAGTACCGCGCGCTGCGCCGCGAGCTGGACGAGCTGGCGGGCTTCATCAACGGGCAGCACGCGGAGTTCGACTGGGTGCCGCTGCACTACATCACCCGCTCCGTGCCGCGCACCACGCTGGCGGGGTTCCACCGCCGCGCCCGCGTCGGCCTGGTGACGCCACTGCGCGACGGCATGAACCTTGTCGCCAAGGAATACGTCGCGGCGCAGGACCCGGCGGACCCCGGGGTGCTCGTGCTGTCGCGCTTCGCGGGGGCGGCGTCGGACATGCGCGGCGCGATCCTGGTCAACCCTTACGACCCGGACGAGATCGCGGAAGCGATCCACGCGGCGCTGACGCTGGATCAGGCGGCGCGGCGGGAGCGGTGGGGCGCGATGCACAGGGCGGTGCGGACGCAGAGCGCGGCGGCATGGGCGGGAGCGTTCCTGGCGGCGCTGGAGGCGGGGTGAGGGAAGCCAGGAAGCAGGGTTGAGGCCCTGCCAAGGACCTGCCTGAAACGCGCCGGTCCAGGGGCGCCTCGCCCTCGCCTTGAAGCGAAGACGGGTCCGGGCGGAGCCGCCCCTTGCCTGAAAGCGGCGACCCGCCAGGGCGAGCCGCCCCTGGATCGGCCTGGACGTGAGAAAGGCCGGTCGGGGGGGTCGCCCTGGCGGAGCCTGGGTCGAAACCTCGACCTCGCTTCCAGGCCCGGATTGCGTTCCCAGGTCCGCAAGGCCGTGATAGCCGTGCTGTTCCAGAAGAGTCTTGTCCACAGGCAGCCGGTTGTTGCCGGCGTGCCAGGGAGGCCCGGCCTGGTCACGCATCCCTCGTCAAGCTGCGTGGGAAGGGAATCCTGCAAAAACAGCACCTTGTCCAGAAGTGCGAGATCTGACGGAGCTTCAGGACGTCGCCTGGGCACAAAAAATCGCGATCCTTCAGAATGTTACGAGTGACTCGGCGGGCTCGCGGCACTGGATTCGGACCTGTCGCCCACAGAGTTATCCACAGGCCAGGAGCTTGGCGCATGACCCGCGCGCCCGGACCCGCGCGCCCGGACCCGCGCGCCCGGACCCGCGCGACTGAGGTGGTCATCCCCGCAGCAGAGCCCGCAGCAGCAGCGCCATGGCGCGCCCGTGCGGCGGCGTCAGCAGCATCGCGCCGTTGAGTCGGCCGGCGGCGAACACGGCGCGGCGGTGGGAGAAGCGGCGGAACCCGTCCTCGCCGTGGTAGGCGCCCATTCCCGACGGGCCGCGTCCGCCGAACGGCAGCGACGGCTGGGCGCAGTGCAGCAGCGTGGCGTTCACCGCGACCCCGCCCGACACCGTGGCGTCGAGCACGCGGCCCAGCGTCGCCGCGTCGTCGGTCAGGCAGTAGAGCGCGAGCGGGTGCGGCCTTGCGGACAGGAAGGCGAACGCCGCGTCCAGGTCGCGCACCGCAACGACCGGCAGGATTGGGCCGAAGATCTCGTCGCGCATCAGCGTGCCGTCGGGCGGGGGGTCGAGCACCACCACCGGACCCATGCGGCGCCGCGCGGCGTCGTCCGACTCGGGGTGGCGCAGCAGGCGCGCGCCTGAGGCCTCCGCCTCGCGCAGCATCGCCTGCAGCCGGGCGAGGTGGCCGTCGGTGACGATCGAGGTGCAGTCGGGGCCGGCCAGCGTCGGCAGCATCCGCGCCGCCTCCCGGGCCACCAGGCGGGCGAACGCCTCAGCCCGGTCGGCCCGCACCAGGGCGTAGTCCGGCGCGATGCAGGTCTGCCCTGCGCTGAACAGTTTTCCGACCGCCACGATGCGGGCGGCGCGGGCGAGGTCGATGTCGTCGCACACGACCACCGGCGACTTGCCGCCCAGCTCCAGGGTCACCGGCGTCAGGCGCTCGGCGGCGGCGCGCAGCACCTCGCGGCCGACGCCGGTGGAGCCGGTGAACAGCAGGTGGTCGAACCCGAGGCGCACGAACGCCTCGCCGACGTCGCGTCCGCCCTGCACCACGGCCACCTGCGTCGCGGGGAAGCTGGCGGCCAGGCTGCGCTCCAGCAGCGAGGAGAAGCGCGGCGTCAGCTCGGACGGCTTGAGCATCACCCGGTTGCCGGCGGCCAGGGCGTCGATCAGCGGCGAGAGGCCCAGCAGCAGCGGGTAGTTCCAGGGCGAGACGATGCCGACGCAGCCGAGCGGCTCGGTGCGCACCCAGGCGCGTCCGCGCTGGAAGGCCAGCGCCACCGGGTGGCGACGCGGGCGCATCCAGCGCGCCAGGTGGCGGCGGGCGTGGGCGATGGCGGCGCGCAGCGGCACCAGCTCGGCGAGCATGGTTTCCGGCCGCGCGCGGTTGCCGAAATCGGCGGAGATCGCGGCGGCGAAGGCCTCGCGGTCGCGCAGCAGCATCGCGTCGAGCCGGGCCAGCGTCGCCAGCCGCTCGCGCAAAGGCGGGCTCGCGGCGCCGGCCCGACGCTGGGCGGCGAGGACCGCCTCGGGGGTGTTCACGACGCCGGCCTGCGAGGGAGAGTGACGGCAGGCCGGGGCCGAAGCTTCCGGCGCGGCGTTGGCGCCGTGGGTGACGGACGGATTTTTCTCCGGACGGGCGTCGCGATCATGGGAGAGCAGGTCGCACGGCAGAGGCGGACGGCAGGACCATCTTGTCTAAATAAATTGACATTGCCACGGAAAAGGTTAACAGGTGATTAACGAGGGGGAGGGCTCAGGGTGAGTTTGGAGATGGTGTTGACAAGCATATTTTCCGCGGGCCTGGCGACGAGCGTGATGATGAAGGGACTGCCGCCGATCGCCTACACGATTCCCGCCCGGCTGGCGGTGTTCAGCGGGCCGTCCCCGGTTTTCGGCGGCCACGCGGAGCAGGCGGACGCGCTGGCGGGTCTGCGGCCGTTCTGACCGGCGAGAGGCGCGGCCGGATCAGAAGACCCGGCGTTCGGGCATCGATCGAGGCAGGCCTTTGGGGTTGTTGGCACGGAAGCAAGCAAGGCCAGGGGCTCTGCCCCCCACGCCTGAAGACGGGGACCCCGCCAAAGGCTCGCCTTTGGAAACCAAACCTTAAGTGAAGCCGGTCCAGGGGGGCTCCCCCTGGCGGGGTCCAGGGGCAGAGCCCCTGGCCTTGCCTGCCTTGCCAGGCCAGACCCCAGGGCCGTTGGTCTCAGGTCCACTGCCGTGACAGGCCCGAGCGGACCAGCAGCCATTTCGTGTATTCCGACGCCAGCAGGCGCAGCGTGGCCGCGCCGTGCTCGCGCAGCGCCGCGGGCAGCACGGCGACCGGGTAGAGCGTCGCCTCCGGCAGGACGCGGGCGATCTCCGCCAGGGCGCGCGGCATGTGGTAGCCGGCGGTCACGACGATCAGGGAGCGCACGTCGTTGGCGCGCGCCCAGGCGGCGGTTTCCGTGGCGTTGCCCAGAGTGGTGCGGGCCTGCCGGCCGAGCGTGACCCGCGGCGCCAGCCTGTCCGGGTCCACCCTGGCGCGGCGCGCCAGCTCTGGCAGCTCCGCGCCGGGCGCCACGCCGGAGATCAGCAGCAGCCGCGCGCGGTCTTGGGCGAGCAGGCGCAGCGCCACCTCGATGCGCCCCGCGCCCCCTGTCAGGGCGACGATGCCGTCGGTGATCGGGGGCGCCTCGCCGGGCTGCATCGCCGCGTGGACGAACCACGCCAGCCCGGCACCCCAGCCCAGCGCCACGCCCAGCAGGACAGCCGCGCCCAGCCGGACCAGCCGGGCCAGGCGCCTGGGCGCGCGCCGCACGCCGCGCGGCCCCGCCGGCAGCCCGGCCGGGTGATCCTCGCGGCTGGCGCAGGCGAGGGTCACGGCAGACGCCGCAGCCAGCGGCGCACGGTGGCCTGGGCCGTGGCCCAGCCAATCGCCGCCGCCACCAGCGGCAGCGCCGGCAGCGCGCCCCAGATCGCCGCCGGCAGGGCGTCCAGCGCGCCGACGGGCGGCGCCAGGGCGGAGGTGGCGGCAAAGGCGGAGGCGGCGGCAAGGGTGGACGCGGCGGCGAGGGGGGGCGGGACGGCGGGGGTGGCCGAGAACGGCGCGGTGAGCGAGGCCAGCCCGAGCAGCACGGGCAGCGCGGCCAGCGTGCCCAGCGCCGCGCCCAGGCTGGCCAGCAGGGTGGCGCGCGCGGCGAAGCGGCCGGCGATGTAGCTGTCCGTGGCGCCGAGGCCGTGCACGATCTCGATCGCGCCGCGCCGCGCCGCAAGCCCCGCGCGCGTGGCCACCGCGACCACCGCCGCCGCCACGCCCGCCACCACCACCAGCGCCACCGCGGCGCAGGCCTGCAGCGACCAGGCCAGCGCGGCCAGGCGCCGCATCCAGTCGCCGTTGCGCTCCACCAGCGTGCCCGGCGCCGCCTGCGCCAGACGCGCCGCCAGAGTGCCCGGCGTCCCGGCGCTCTGCGGCGCCGCTTGCGTCCCGATGCCCTGCGGCGCCGCCTGCGACCCGCCTCGCGCCGCATCGGCCGCGCCGCGTGGGTCGTCCGGGTCGGCGCCGCCGCGCAGCCGCACCTCGATCACCGCGGGCAGCGGCAGCGACAGGGTGTCGCCGGCCCCGAGCCAGGGGCGCAGCAGCTCCGCCAGCTCCGCCTCGCCGAGCAGGTGGGCGGAGGCCACCGCCGGCCGCTCGCGCAGCAGGGCGCGCACCGCGTCCACCCGGCTGGACGCGATCGCGGTGGCGGAGGGCGCGAGCGGGTCCGGGACCTGCACTGTGATCACCGCGCCCGCGCCCTCCCGCCAGCGCGACGCCAGCGAGGACGCCGCCACCGCGCCGGCCAGCGCCAGTGCCGCCAGGAACGCCATCGCCGCGACCAGGCCGGGCAGCAGCCGGTCCGACAGCGCGCGGCGCAGCCCCAGCGCGTCGAACCGGCCCCGCGTTGCCGACCGCGCCGCAGCGCCGCCGCGCCGCAGCGCCGGCACGCTGGGGAGGCCGGCCCTGTCGCCGGGATCAGGCATCGGCAACCAGGCGGCCGCGGTCCAGGCGCAGCGCGCGCGCCGGGTGGCGCTCCACCAGGGATTCGTTGTGGGTCGCGACCAGGATCGTGGTGCCGCGCCGCCGCATCTCGCCGAGAAGCTGCATCAGCCGCATCGCCTGCGCGTCGTCGAGGTTGCCGGTGGGCTCGTCGGCCAGCAGCAGCTCAGGGCGTGCGATCACCGCGCGCGCGATGGCCACCCGCTGCTGCTCGCCGCCGGAGAGCTGGGCGGGGCGGGCGCCGGCCCTGCGACCCAGCCCGACCCAGTCCAGCATGTCGGCCACGTCGGCGGCGACCTCCGCCTCGTCGTGGCCGGCGAGGCGCAGCGGCAGGGCGACGTTGTCGTGCGCCGAGAGGTGCGGCAGCAGGCGGAAATCCTGGAACACCACGCCGATCCTGCGCCGCAGCCGGGGCAGCAGCCGGCGCGAGGCGGTGCGATGCGGCCCGATCTCGTGGCCGAGCAGGTGCACCCGGCCGCGCGAGGGCAGGGCGGCCAGGGTGAGCAGGCGCAGCAGGCTCGACTTGCCCGCGCCGGAGGGGCCGAGCAGCCAGCGGAACCCTCCGGCGGGCACTGCGAAGCTGATGTCGTCGAGCACGGCGTCCTGCGCGGCGCCCCGCGCGCCGGCCCGCAGGCCAGGCGCCGCGTAGCTCAGCCCCACCTGCTCCAGCCGCACCATGCCCCTGGCTCCTCCGTCCCTGGTCCCGCGCCTTGGCCAGCGGCGTGCCCGTCGGGGCGACGCCCCGCCACCATAGCGGGGATGGCGGGAAACGCCGCAGGAGACATGCGCCGCTGTCCCGTGGCGGCGCTCGTCGCGGGGACGGGAAGACACGGGGATGTCACGCAGGGGTCCCCGCGGTTTGCGGCAGCGGCGCCGGGCACCGACCCGTCAGCAGGCAGGCCGGGCCCTGCCCGTTGCCTGGAAGCGGCAACCCGCCCTTGCCCCAGGACGGGGGCGAGCCGCTTTTCCTGAGTCAAGCCGGTCCAGGGGCGGCTCGCCCCTGGCGGAGTTCGAGGCCCATGTTCAAGGCGCGGCCTCAACCTTGCCTGCCTACGATCGAGGGCGTCTGGCCCTGGACGGGACGCCGATCCCGACGTCTCCGGCCGAGTTCGCTGGGCCTGCCGCCCCCCCGCGCCGGCCGACTCGAACGTGGCGTGCCCTGTGTGACAGCCCTGCGGGAGGACCCCAGGTGGCCATTGCCAAATCGCGACGGGTTGGCCGACACTGCGGGCCGATGCGCATCACCTGCCCCGCCTGCGCTGCCGGCTACAACGTGCCCGACGCCATGCTGGGCGGGGGACGCAGCGTGAGGTGCGTGCGATGCCTGCGGGAGTGGCAGCCGGCGCATCCCGCCCCGTCCGTCCCCGACCTGCCCCCCGAGGGGCAGGCGGCGTGGCCTGGCCTGGTTCCGCCATCCCCTGTGGCCGTCGCCGCTCCCGACGACCTGGGTCTCTTCGAGGCGCCGGACGAGGCTCGTCCGCGATTCGGGGCTCCGGACAGCGAGGCGCCGGCTCCTGCCGCCCCGTCGATGCCGCACCCGCCCGCCGCAGCAAGGCGCCCGGCCGACGGGCAGGACTGGCGCGGCGTGCTGCTGGCGCGGGAGGAGCCCGACCCGGGCATCGAGGCTGCGGGTCGCAGCGACGGCTGGATCGGGTGGGCGGCAAGTCTGGTGCTGCTTGCGGCGCTCGTCTGGACGGCGATCGCCTACCGGGCCGAGGTGCAGCGCGCCTGGCCGCCAAGCACGCGGCTGTACACGGCGCTGGGCGTGCACGCTCCGCCCTGACAGACGAGGGCGGGCCTTCGCGAAGGCCCGGTCGTCCTGGACGGTCGGCGCGGGCAGCGCGTCAGGAGGCAGGGCCGGGCTCTGCCGGGACTCGCCGAAGGCTTCCTTCCTCTGGCACGGGGCCCCTGGAAACCCGCGCCCCGGGCGGATGTCAGAAGCCCGCCTCCTTTGGGGCCTGCGGCCTCGCCTGCCTCCATCAATCAGCCGTCATGGCCCGGTGTCGCCGAGGAACGCCGCGATATGCTCGTTGAGGAACCGCGCGTCCTCCGGGCTGGCGCCGGCGCCCGCCGGGTGGCCCCACAGCGACGGGATCGGCGTGAACACGCAGTGCGGGATGAACTCCGCCTCTGAGCGTGCGTCCTCAACCGGGAAGTAAAGGTCGGTGGCCGAGGGCATGTAGAGCACCGGCGCCCGGATCGAGCGCAGCGCCGCCTGCAGGTCGCCCGCGAAGGGCGGGGTGGCGCCGACGTCGTGCGCCTGCCAGGTGCGCATCTGCCCGATCAGGTCGTTGGCGTCGGCGGCCTCGAAGAACTCCTTGGTATAGCGCGCCACGGCGTCGTGGAAGGTGGTGCCGGGCGGCATCTCGCCGCGCCACAGCTCGCGGCGCCACCATTCCTGCGAGTACAGCCAGGCGAGCCAGACCAGCGCGGTCGCCTCGATGCCGCGGGTGGGCTCCGCGGTGTAGTCGCCGCCGGCAAAGGCGGGGTCGGTGGTGATCGCGGCGATCTGGCCGTCGAGGCGGACGATGCCGTGGCCGTAGGTCTTCGCGGTGCCGGAGGTGGCGACGACGCGGTCCATGAAGCCGGGGTGGCTGACCGCCCATTGCAGCGCCTGCTGCGCGCCCATCGAGAAGCCGACCACCGCGCGCAGGTGGCGCACGTGCAGGCCGTCGACCAGCAGGCGGCGGGCAGCCTCCACGTCGTCGCGGATCGCGATCGCCGGGAAGCGGGGACCGTGGAACGGCTCGGGCGTGTTGCTCGGCGAGGAGGAGCGGCCGTTGCCGAACATCTCGGTGGCGACCAGGAACAGCCTGCCCGGGTCGAGCGCGCGGCCAGGGCCGATCAGCCAGTCGTAGCCGTGCAGGTCGGCCATGTAGTGCGAGGGCAGCAGCACGGCGTTGTCGCCGGCCGCGTTCAGGGTGCCGAAGGTCGCGTAAACGATCCTGGCGCCGGGCAGGGCCACGCCGGCCTCGGTGGTGAAGCCGGGCAGCGCGAACTCCTGGCGCAGGGGGTCGGGCGGCGCAGGGGCCGGCTGCGCGGAGGCGGGGCCGGTGGCCAGCAAGGCGGCGACCGCCACGACCGCGAGGTGCGCGGAGCCGGTCGTCATGTCGGTGAGGAGTCTGGGGGCATGGGCGGGAGAGTGCCGGGCCTGGGCCGGGTTCGCCAGGGGGAATCAGGCGCGCTGACAGGCAGGTTGAGGCTCCGCCTCAAACTCCGCCAGGGGCGAGCCGCCCCTGGACCCGGCGCAACTTGAGGCAAGCCGGTCCAGGGCGGCTCGCCCTGGCGGGTCCAGGGCAGAGCCCTGGTCTTGCTTGCTTACTTCCCGCCCGCCCGGAACGCCGTCACGGTGTCCTGCACGCGGCGCAGCATCTCGCGCACGCCGAGGCCCGAGACGCCCGACATCACGAACACCTCCTGCCCCGACGCCTTCTCCAGCGCCCGACGCCGCCGCGACAGCTCAGCCCCCGTCATCGCGTCGGCCTTGTTGAGCACGAGCAGCTCCGGCTTCTCCGCCAGCCCGTCGCCGTAGGATTCCAGCTCCGCGCGCACGGTGCGCCAAGCGCGCACCACCTGCCCCTGCGCGCCGTCGACCAGGTGCAGCAGCACGGCGCAGCGCTCGACGTGCCCCAGGAACCTGTCCCCCAGCCCCGCGCCCTCGTGCGCGCCCTCGATCAGGCCGGGGATGTCGGCCAGCACGAACTCCTCGCTGTCCGACAGCCGGATCACGCCGAGCTGCGGGTGCAGCGTCGTGAACGGGTAGTCCGCGATCTTCGGCCGCGCCGCCGTGGTCGCGGCCAGGAACGTGCTCTTCCCCGCGTTCGGCAGCCCCACCAGCCCCGCATCCGCGATCAGCTTCAGCCGCAGCCAGATCCAGCGCTCCTCGCCGGGCCAGCCCTTGTCTGCGCGGCGCGGCGCGCGGTTGGTGCTGGTCTTGAAATGCGCGTTGCCGTGGCCGCCGTCGCCGCCGCGGCACAGCACAATGCGACGCCCCGGCGTGTCGAGATCGGCGATCAGGGTCTCGTGGTCGTCGGCGATGATCTGGGTGCCGATCGGCACGCGGATCAGCACGTCCTCGGAGGCGGCGCCGGTGCGGTCGGAGCCGGAGCCGTTGCCGCCCTTGCGGGCACGGAAATGCTGGGTGTAGCGGAAGTCGATCAGGGTGTTCAGGTTCTCCACCGCCTCGACGATGATGTCGCCGCCGCGCCCGCCGTTGCCGCCGTCCGGGCCGCCGAACTCGATGAACCGCTCGCGCCGGAAGGCGATGACGCCGTCGCCGCCGTCGCCGGAGCGGACGTAGATCTTGGCCTGGTCGAGGAACTTCATGGCGGTGGAGGGCCTGGGTGGAGGGTCACTCTAGGAAGCAGGCAAGGCTGGGCTCTGCCCAGACCCGCCAGGGGCGAGCCGCCCCTGGACCGGCTTTACTAGGTGTTGGATTCCAAAGGCGAGCCTTTGGCGGAGTTTGAGGCCCATGCTTGAAGGTGGCGCCTCAACCTTGCTTCCTGCCTTGCCGGCCCAAACGACGCGGGGGCCGGCTTGCGCCGACCCCCGCCCGTCATCAGGCCACGGCGGGCCGGCTCACTCCGCGGCGACGGCGTCCGGCGTGGCGGCGTGCTCGACCGAGACGTGCACCCGGTCCTGGGCACGGCGGGTGTACTTCACCACGCCCGCGATCAGCGCGAAGATCGTGTGGTCCTTGCCGAGGCCGACATTGGCGCCGGGGATCCAGCGCGTGCCGCGCTGGCGGATGATGATGTTGCCGGCGATCACGCTCTCGCCGCCGAACTTCTTCAGCCCGAGGCGGCGGCCCGCTGTGTCGCGCCCGTTGCGGGACGAGCCGCCCGCCTTCTTGTGTGCCATGTCCGTGCTCCTTCAGGCGTCATGTGCGATGTCGTCATGGGCGGCATCCGGCGTGGCGGCAGGGCCTTCGCCCTCGCCCATCTGCTGCGCGATTGTCTCGTGCCCGCCGGCTTCCTGGCCGCCCATCTGCTCGGCGATCGTGGCGTGCCCGGCCGCCTCGTGCGCCGCGCCAGGCCCGGCCGTCTCGTCGCCGCCCATCTGCTGCGCGACGCTCTCGCGCGCGGCGCCCTCGCCATGCCCTCCCATCTGCTCGGCGATCGCCTCGTGCGCCTGCTGCTCCGGGGCGCCAGCCTCGTGCGCCGCCGTGTCGCGCGACCCGACCTCGTGCGCCACCACGTCGTGCGACCCGGCCTCGTGCGGGGCCGTCGCCTGCGATGCGTCGGCCTGGCGCGACTCGGTGGCCGCCATGGGGGAGCCGCCGCCGATCTCGCCGATGCGCAGCACGGTCACGTGCTGGCGGTGGCCGTTCTTGCGGCGGCTGTTCTGCCGGCGGCGCTTCTTGAAGATGATGATCTTGTCGAGCCGGTCCTGCGCCACCACGACGGCGCTCACCGACGCGCCCGCCACGACCGGCGAACCGAGGGTCATGGCGCCTTCGCCGCCGACCGCGAGCACGTCGGTGAAGGTGATCGTCGAGCCTGGCTCGGCCTCCAGCTTCTCGACCTTGACGAGCAGGTTGGGGGTGACGCGGTACTGCTTCCCGCCGGTGCGGATCACTGCGAACATCGCTCAGCTCTCACTCTCTGCGGCCGGCCAGGGACGGCGCCGCGTGCATCACGGCATGGGAAGACTGCCCGCCGCCCGGGCCGGAAGCCTCGAACGACAAGCGGGCGGCGGGAACGCCCGCCGCCGGATGGGGTGCCCTACCGCTCCGCACCCACGCTGTCAATCGGGCGACCAGGCGCTGTCATCGGGCGCCAGGGCATCTTGCCCGCGTCTGCGACAGGCACGCCGGGCAGAGTCGAGGCCCTGCCTCATCCGCCAAGGACCCGCCTCTGGAATCCCTCGTTCAAGGGGCGGGCGTCATGACGCTTCGGGCCTCTGGCGGGCCTGGACAGGGCCCAGCCTTGCCCTGCGCCATGCGGCCGGCCCGACGTCGCATCCACCTGGGGAGGCGCAGCGAGGCCAGGGCTCCGCCGCCATGCCCTGCCCGATGCCCGCCCCTCACTTCATCCGCAGCACCCCCTGGCGCACCCCTTCGCCCAGCGCGGTGGCCAGCGCGATTCCCATCACCAGCCGTCCTGCGCCACCCCAGCTCGCCGTCTCTGCCCCGAGTGCGACCACCAGCGCCGTCGCCGCGCCCGCCGGCGTCTTCGCACCCGCCAGCGTCTGCGCCGCGGGGCCCAGCAGCATCGCCACACCCACTGCCAGCACGCGCGCCCACGCCACGTGCTCGCCCATGAAGGCCGGCGAGTCGCCTGCCCCGGCCAGGAACACCCCGGCCATCCCCGCCGCGCCGCCCACGAGCTGCCCCACGCCCACGCTGTACGGCCTGGCGTTCGGCTGCTCCGGGCTGAGCGCCTGGATGAAGATCGCCGAACCGAGGCTCGGCACCAGCCAGCATTCGCCAAGCCACGCGCTCAGAGCGGCGATCACGACCATCACCGCCGCGATCAGCACGGGCGGCAGCAGCGTCGAACGGGTCATGGCGTGAACCTCGTGGTCGCCAGGGCAGGGGAGCGATGGCCCGGGTCCGGCGACACGGCAGCCCCTGGCCCCGACGCAACGGGGACACGCCGCCATCGTTGCGCCGCGTGTCCCGCCGTCCCGTGCCTGGCGCATCGCCGCGAGGGCGCGTCGTGCCGCTGACGGGGGCTCCGCCCGCCTTGCACGCCGCCCGCCTTGCACGCCGCCCGCCTTGCACGCCGCCCGTCTTGCACGCCGCCTATCTTGCAAGCTGCGCC
>CAXSES010000037.1:1872-14496 GCA_964236225.1 uncultured Acetobacteraceae bacterium | reverse complement strand
ATTCCAAAGGCGAGCCTTTGGCGGAGTTTGAGGCAGAGCCTCAACCTTGCTTGCTTCCTGTTCCGAGCCCTCACCCACAGCGGGTCCCCTACCTGGCGCCAAGCCGGATGCGAGGACCCTTGACGACTCCGTGATCGTCCCGCAGGACGGGTGCAAAGAAACCGCCGGAAACGCCCAACGATGTTCCACCAGGTCCTGCGCCCGATCGGCGGCAGCCTCCCGCTGTCCTTCCTCGTCGCGGTCGTGCCGGTCGTGATCGTGCTTGTGATGCTCGGCGTGGTGCGCCGCCCGGCCTGGCAGGCCTCGCTCGCCGGCCTGGCCGCCGGCCTGCTGATCGCGACGCTGGGCTGGGGCCTGCCGATGGGCCTGGCGCTCGACAGCGCGGCGCTTGGCGCAGTGTTCGCGCTGTGGCCGGTGATGTGGATCGTGGTCAACGCCCTGCTGCTCTACAATATTGCCGTGGCGTCCGGCCGCTTCGACGCGTTCCGCGACTGGGTGCTCGCCAGCCTGCCCAACGATCGGCGTGTCGTGCTCGTGGTGATCGGCTTCTGCTTCGGCGCGCTGCTGGAGGGCATCTCCGGCTTCGGCACCCCGGTCGCGATCACCTCGTCGCTGCTGATCCTGGTCGGCTACCCGCCGCTGGAGGCGCTGACCTTCACCCTGATCTTCAACACAGCCCCGGTGGCGTTCGGCGCGCTCGGCGTGCCGGTGACGGTGCTCGGCGTCGTCACCCACCTGCCCGACACCGCGCTCGGCGCCATGATCGGCCGCCAGCTTCCCATCATGGCGGTGATCCTGCCGTTCTACGTGATGGCGATGTATGGCGGGCGCCGCTCGGTCGCCGCCCTGTGGCCGGTGCTGCTGGTCGCCGGCGCAAGCTTCGGGCTGGCGCAGTTCGCCGCCTCCAACCTGATCGACTACCGCCTGACCGACGTGCTGTCCTCGATGGTGTCGCTGGTGGCCACCATCGGCTTTCTCCAGGTCTGGCAGCCGGCTCCGGACCCCGAGTACGCCATCAACGCCGGCGTGCTGCACACCCCGGGCAAGCTGTCCGGCTGGCAGGGCTGGCTGCCCTGGATCGTGGTCTCGGCGATCGTGATCGCCTGGACGCACTTCAAGGTGTTCCTCAACGGCGACCAGAAGTTCAACTGGCCTGGCCTGCACAATGCCGTCGCCATCACGCTGTATGGCGACCGACCATACGCCGCGGTATGGGATTTCCAGCCGCTGGCCACCGGCACCGCGATCCTGCTCTCGGCCATCGTCACCGCGGCGCTGTGCGGCGTTGGGCCCACGCGGTTCCTGGCCTGCGCTGCCACCACCCTGCGCCAGACCCGGCTCGCGATCCTCACCGTTGCGCTGATCGTGGCACTGGCCTTCGTGATGAACTACTCGGGCATGACCTACACCCTGGGCCAGGGTGTAGCCTCCGTCGGGCCGCTGTTCCCGCTGGTCTCGGCCTTCCTGGGCTGGGTCGCGGTGTTCCTCTCGGGCAGCGACACCTCGGGCAACGCCTTGTTCGGCAATCTCCAGGTCGTGGCCGCCAACCAGCTCGGGCTCAACCCACTGCTGTTCGCCGCCACCAACTCGTCGGGCGGCGTGATGGGCAAGATGATCTCGCCGCAGAACATCGCCACCGGCGTCTCCGTCACCAACCTGCGCGGCCAGGAAGGCGCGGTGCTGGCGCGCACGTTCTGGCACAGCATCGTGCTCACGCTGCTGCTGGGGGTGATCGTGGTTATCGAGCAGTACCTGGTGCCCTGGGTGATTCCGACGTACTGACGCGGGCGCATGGAGCGACGGGGAAGGCAGAGAGCAAGGCCGTGCTCCGCCCGGTCGTGCCCCAGTCTGAAATCCAGGAAGGAAAGCCAGGGGCTCTGCCCCCATGCCTGGAAGCGGGAACCCCGCCAAAGCCTCGCCTTTGGAAACCACGACCTAAGTTGCGCCGGGTCCAGGGGCGGCTCGCCCCTGGCGGGTCCAGGGCAGAGCCCTGGCCTTCAGGCCGGAACACGACTCCCCGCCCAAACCCGCCAGGCCGAGCCGCCCTGAACCAGCGCCCCTGAGTAAAGCTCGTCCAGGAAAGCGTCCCCTCGCGCAACTTGAGGCAGGGCCTCGACCCTGCCTGCTTTCCCGGCCTCGGCCCGATCCTTGCCTTGCCGCCGTCCTGCGCTGCAAAGTCCTGCTCCGTGGTGTCGGCAGGCGATGGTATTCGGGTGCGGCCGCACGGTGCCGCGTCCCGGCGCGCGGCGACAAGTCGACAGGGGACAGCTCTTCCGTGCATCGCGACGACACCGGTCCCGCCTCGTTCTCCCAGCCGGCCGCGCCCGGACCCGATGCGGCAGAGGCACGGCTGGACCGCCACCCGCGCGGGTCCGCGGTGCCGGAGCCGGAGTTCGACGAGATGGTGACCGGCGGCGGCGGCCTGCGCCCCGCCTGGTCGGCGCTGATCGGCACGCTGCACGCCTTGCCGGACGGGGTGTTCGCGGCCCGTGCCGCCCGCGTGTCACGCCAGTATGCGGAAACCGGCATCGCCTACCCCGGCACCGGCGCGCAGCCGGTCGCCCCGCTGCTGTGCCCGATCCCGATGCTGCTGCCGGCGGCGGAGTGGACCGCGCTGGCCGAGGGGCTTGACCAGCGCGCCCGCCTGCTCGACGCCGTCGTCGCCGACCTGTACGGCGAGCGCCGCCTGCTGTCCGAGGGGCTGGTGCCGGCGCACCTCGTCTACGCCAACCCGCGCTTCCTCCGGCCGTGCTGGGACGTGGCTCCCGCCGGGGGCGTCCACGTCCACGCCTACGCGGCCGACCTGGTGCGCCTGCCTGACGGCGCGTGGCACGTGGCGGCGGACCGGCTGCAGGCTCCGGGCGGCATCGGGGCCGCGCTGCAGAACCGCGGCGTGCTGGTGCGCACGGTGCCGGAGCTGTTCCGCGCCGCGCCGGTGCGCCGCCTGGAGCCGTTCTTCGAGATGTGGCAGGCCCGCCTCGCTGCCCTGGCGCCGGCGCGAGAGCAAGGCCGCCCGGCGCGCGTGGCCCTGCTCACCCCGGGGCAGTTCGCGCCGTCGTTCCTGGAGCATATTTTCCTGGCCCGCCAGCTCGGCGCCACTCTGGTCGAGGGCGGGGACCTCACTGTGCGCGACGGCCGGGTGCACCTCAAGACGCTGTCCTCGCTGCAGCCGATCGACGTGCTGCTGCGCTTCATGGACGACGACTTCACCGATCCGCTGGAGCTGCGCAGCGACTCAGTGCTGGGCGTGCCCGGGCTGCTGCAGGCGATCCGCGCCGGCCGCGTCGCCATGGTCAACGCGCCCGGCGCCAGCGTGGTCGAGACGCCGGGGCTGCGCTCGCTGCTGCCGATGCTGGCCGAACGGCTGCTCGGCGAGACCTTGCGCCTCGCCTCGACACCGGACGAGCCGGCGCCGTCCTGGGAGCCACCACGCTCCTCCGGAACGGGCATTCGGCAGGCGGGCATTCGGCAGGCGGGCGACGTCGCCCCGTCACGCGAGCCGCGTAGCGACGCCGCACGCCGCTCGGTGGCGCCGGTCTGGACCGAAGGCGGGCTGGTCCCGCGGCCGGTGACGCTGCGCATGTTCCTGGTCCATGACGGCGCGCACTACGTCGCCATGCCTGGCGGCTTCGCGAGAAGCTCGCTGCCGTCGGGTCGGCGGCTGGTGAAGGACACCTGGGTCGCGGCCGGGCCCGAGGGACAGGCCTTCGACCAGCGCGTGGGCGGCCCGGCGGCGGTGCTGGCCTCTGGGCCGGGACGGGTGTGCATCACCCCGGTGCCGGACGACCTGCGCAGCCGCACCGCCGACGACCTGTTCTGGCTCGGGCGCTACGCCGAGCGCCTGGACAACGCGGCGCGGGTGCTGCGCGCGACCACCTTGCGGCTGACCGGCGAGAACGTCGGCCCGGGCGAGGCGACGGAGATCCGCCACATGCTCAGCCTTCTGGTCGAGCTTGGCCTGGTCGAGCCGTTGCTGGCGGAAATGCTGCCCGACGGGCGGGCGCTGCTCGCGGCTCTGCCGCTGGCGTGGAGCGGCGACTCGCCGCTTGGCGACCTGTTCGCCGCCGTGGGGCGCATCGCCCAGACGCTGCGCGACCGGCTGTCGAAGGACATGGAGGTCGTGGTGCTCGGCCCGCTGCAGCAGGCGCGCTTGGTGCTGGCGCAGCCGCAGGACGCCGACCGGATGATCGTGGCGTTCGAGACGCTGATCGGCCTGGTGGCGGCGTTCGGCGGCATGGTGTCGGAAAACATGACGCAGAGCAGCGGCTGGCTGTTCCTCGACATCGGCCGGCGCATCGAGCGCGCGCTGCATGGCGCCGCCCTGCTCTCCGAGCTGCTCGACCGCACCGAGCGCGAGGCGGAGGCGCCGCTCGACCTGGCGCTGGAGCTGACGGACAGCACGATCACCTACCACTCGCGCTACCTCGGCGCGGTGCAGGCCGGGCCGGTGGTGGACCTGCTGCTGTCCGACCCGCGCAACCCGCGCAGCGTGGCGTTCCAGCTCGCCCGCATAGAGGGCCACCTGCAGGATCTGGCGCGCGGCTTCTCTCGGGCCGAGGCCCCTGGGGCGGAGGCCGCGACCTCCCTGCTCGACGCCCTGCGCGCCACGCGGCTCGACGCCCTGGAGCAGCCGGGCGGGCGCGCCGCGCTGCTGCACTCGCTGGCCGGCACCAGCCAGCGGCTCTACAGCCTGTCGGACCGCCTGACCCGCGCCTACCTGTCGCACACCCGCATGCCGATGGCCGTCGGCTACAGCTCGGTGCGGGCATGAGCCTGGCGCACGCCGCCGCGCGGCGCTCCGGCAGGCGATCATCTCCGGCAAGGTTTGGTCCGGCAAGGTCCGCTCTGGCTAGGCCCAGGGTGCGCTGCTTGCCTGCTGTGTGGCGCGGGCGCGGCGCCAGGGGCTGCGGTCGGGCGTGAAGTACCGTGTGCGCCACCGCTCCCGCTACAGCTACGCGCGCCAGGTGCAGTTGTCCTACCACGCGCTGCACCTGCGCCCGCGCCGGACCGCGCACCAGCGCGTGCTGCGCGCCAGCATCTCCACCGATCCCGGCCCGGCCACGCTGTCCGAGGGCGCGGACTATTTCGGCAACCGCCTTGACCTGCTCACCGTGACCGAGCCGCACCTGCGTCTCACGGTGGACCTCGACGCCGTGGTGGAGGTGGCGTTCCCGCCGCCGCCCGACGCCACGCCGGGCTGGGAGCAGGTGCGCGACCTGCTGCGCGCGGCGCGCGGCCAGGAGGTTTCGGCGGCGGCGGAATTCGCCTATCCCTCCGCGCTGGCCACGGCGGACGAGGCGATCGCGCGCTACGCCGCCGTCTCGTTCGCCCCGGGCCGCGAGGTGCTGGACGGGGCGCGCGAGCTGACGACGCGCATCCACCGCGACTTCGCCTTCGACCCGGAGGCGACCTCGATCTCCACCCCGCTGGCGGAGACGATGCGCATGCGACGGGGCGTGTGCCAGGATTTCGCCCAGATCCAGATCGCGGGGCTGCGCTCGCTCGGCCTGGCCGCGCGCTACGTCAGCGGCTACATACGCAACGACCGTGGCGGTGCCCTGCCGCCGCATGCCGCACGGGACGGGTCGCCGCCGGATGGCCCGCCACTTGCAGCGCCCTGGGCAGATGCCGCTGCTCGGGACAATGCCGGTTCCGGCACCGCCATGCCGCAAGCTGCCGGGAGTGTGGACGATGCGCATTGCGAGTTCGTCGGCGCCGACGCGTCGCACGCCTGGGTGTCGGTGTACTGCCCCGGCAGCGGCTGGGTCGACCTCGACCCGACCAACGACCTCGTGGTGCGCCAGTCCCATGTTGTGCTGGCCTGGGGACGGGACTACCGCGACGTGAGCCCGATCAGCGGCATCCTGGTGGGCGGCGGCGAGCACGCGCTCGACGTCGAGGTGGCCGTGCAGGCCTTGTCGTGACGATGCGGGCAGGAGGCCGCGCCATGACCCTTTTCGAGGGCTACGATCCCGGCCAGTTCTTCTGCGAGCTGCTCAGCAGGCGCGCCACCCCGATGGCCGAGGTCGAGGCCATCGCGGCCAGGCTCGCCGCCATCCCGCTCGCCGAGCTGCGCCGCCGCGCGGGCGTGGCCGGCGACGAGCTGTACAACCTCGGCATCACCTTCACGGTGTACTCGGACAAGGACGCGATCGACCGCATCCTGCCTTTCGACCTGATCCCGCGCGTGCTGTCGGCCGCGGAGTGGGACCAGGTCGAGCGCGGCGTGGTGCAGCGCGTCACCGCGCTCAACGCCTTCCTGCACGATATCTACCACGACCAGAAGATCCTGGCCGACGGCGTGGTCCCGCGGGCGCTCGTCGTCGGCAACCCCAGTTTCCGCCCGGAGATGATCGGCCTCGACGTGCCGCTCGGCACCTACGTCCATGTCTGCGGCACCGACATCGTGCGTGACGAGGGCGGGCACTTCATGGTGCTGGAGGACAACGCCCGCACCCCGTCCGGCGTGTCCTACGTGATCGAGAACCGGCACATGATGCGCCGCGTGCTGCCAGAGCTGATGGAAGGCCTGCGGGTGCGCGAGGTCGAGAACTACGGCATGCGGCTGCAGCAGGCGCTGGCCGAGTGCGCACCGGGAGGCGTCTCCAATCCCCAGGTCGTGCTGCTCTCGCCCGGCATCTACAACTCCGCCTATTTCGAGCACGTCTTCCTCGCCCGCGAGATGGGCGTGCCTCTCGTCGAGGGGCGCGACCTCGTGGTTGAGGACGATCGGGTGTGGATGCGCACCACCGCCGGCCTCGCCCCGGTGCACGCGATCTACCGACGGCTGAACGACGACTTCCTCGATCCCGACGTGTTCCGCCCCGACAGCACGCTCGGCGTGCGCGGCCTGCTGCGCGCCTGGCGTGCCGGCCACGTCGCGATCGCCAACGCCGTCGGCACCGGCGTCGCCGACGACAAGGCGATCTACGCCTACATGCCGCGCATCATCCGCTACTACCTCGACGAGGAGATCATCCTGCCCAACGTCGAGACCCACATCTGCGGCGAGCCCGACGGCCTGCGCTACACTCTTGACAACCTCGCCAGCCTGGTGGTCAAGCCGGTGGGCGAGTCCGGCGGCTACGGCCTGATCATCGGTCCGCACGCCTCGAAGCAGGAGCTGGCCGAGTTCCGCGACAAGCTGGTCGCCGACCCCGCCAACTACATCAGTCAGCCGATGATCAAGCTGTCCGTCTCCCCCACGCTGGGCGAAGACGGCGTCGGCCCGCGCCACGTCGATCTGCGCCCGTTCGCCGTCACCGGTGCCACGACCTGGGTGCTGCCGGGCGGCCTGTCGCGGGTGGCGCTGCGCCGCGGCTCGATCGTGGTGAACTCGTCGCAGGGCGGCGGGTCCAAGGACACCTGGGTGCTCGAGGGGATTGTCTGAGGTGGCGCGCGACGGCAAGGGCCGTGGCTCCGGGGCGCAGCAGGCCCAGGGCAGCGCCGGACGCGGCGTCACGCCCGCGCAGGAGCAGCACGAGCTGGTGCCCGGCGCCGCCACCCTGCTGTGCCGATACGCGGAGGCGCTGTTCTGGCTGGCGCGCTACATGGAGCGCATCGAGAACCTCGCGCGCATCCTCGACGTCACGGACACCTTCACCCGCAGCGGCACCGATGCCGGCGCCTGGCGCTCAGTGGTGCAGATCAACTCCGACGAGGCGCGCTTCGACGCCGCCCACCCCGTCGCCAACGCGACCAGCGTCACGACCTTCTACGTGCTCGACCGGGCCAACCCGAACTCGATCGCCGCCTCGATCTTCCAGGCGCGCGAGAACGCGCGCACCCTGCGCCCGCTGATCTCGACCGAGATGTGGGCGCAGATCAACATGTTCTACAACCGCGTGCGACAGCTCGGCCCTGACGACATCGCCGCCTCGCGCCTCTCCGGCCTGTGCGCCTGGCTCAAGGAGGCGTGCCAGCTCCACACCGGCATCACCGAGGGCACCTTCTTCCGCGACCAGGGCTGGGCGTTCTACTCGATCGGCAAGTACATGGAGCGCGGCGACCAGACCACGCGCCTGCTCGACATCAAGTACCACACCCTTCTGCCCTCCGTCGCCGACGTCGGCTCGCCCGTCGACCTGAGCCAGTGGAACTCCGTGCTGCGCGCCGCCGCGGGCTACCACGCCTTCCGCCGCGTCTACCCGCGCGGCATGAGCGCGGGCTCGGTCGCCGGCTTCCTGCTGTTCAACACCTCGTTCGCGCGCTCTCTGGCGCTGTGCACCTGGCTGATGCAGTTCCACCTGACGCAGCTCCGCACCGGCTACGGGCTGCGCAGCGCCTCCGGCCCGCTGGAGCGGCTCGACGGGCTGCGCGGCAGCCTGGCCGAGCGCGACATCCGTCAGGTCATCGCCGGCGGGCTTCACGAGTTCCTCGACGGGGTGCAGCAGGAGCTGTCGCTGCTTTACGCCGACATCGCGGGCGCGTTCTGGGAAGGCACGCCGCGGGGCTGACACACCAGCTCAGGCAAGCAAGGTTGAGGCTCCGCCTTAAACTCCGCCAGGGGGAGGCCTCCTGGACCGCCTTCTCTAAAGAAAAGCCGGTCCAGGGGGGGCTTCCCCCCTGGCGGGTCTGGGCAGAGCCCAGCCTTGCTTCCTGACCGTCCTGCTCAGGCCGGCGCGGGCTCCGCCGTCACGGCGACGCTCACGTCGAGCCCAAGATAGTCGCTGCGCGTGCCCCGGAACGAGCCGCTGATCGGCGCCGCCTGGGTGGGGTCGCGGGTGACGGCGACGCGGATCAGGTTGCGCCCGCCGACGAGCGCGTTGGTCGGGTCGAACTCCACCCACCCCGCGCCGGGCAGGAACACCTGCACCCAGGCGTGGGTGGCGCCGCCGCCGGCGAGGGCGCCGCGCCCGGCCTGCACCGCGACTGAAGCGGTGGCGAACAGGTCCCCCTCCGGACCGGCGTGGCCGGTCAGGCGGTCGTCGTAAAGGTAGCCGGAGACGAACCTCGCCGCGAGGCCGAGGCTGCGCACCGCCTCGATCATCAGCAGGGCATAGTCGCGGCAGGTGCCAGAGCCCAGCGCCAGCGTGTCGGCGGGACGCTGCGTGCCCATGGCGTCGCGGCGCTCGTAGCGCAGCGTCGCGCGGATGTGGCGGGTCATCCCGGCGAGCAGCGCCATCGTGTCCTGGCCGCCTCCGCCCTGGGCGGCCACAAAGGCCTGCGCCCACGCCTCGACCTCGCCGTCGTCAGGGTAGTGGCGCTCCACCAGGCGGCCGAGGTCGAGGATGTCCTCCTGGCTGTAGTGGAACGGGAACCGTGCCGCATACGGCTCCAGCGCGACCGAGCGCTCGGGCAGAGGGTAGTGCCGCAGCCTCACCCTGGAGATGACGCGCAACTCCGCAGCCGGCGTGGGGAAGCGTGCCATGGCGATCGAGTTGCTGAAGGTGTCGTGCAGCCAGCGCACCTCGGCCTGCGGCTGGATCGACAGCGCGGTGTCCAGCAGCCGCAGGTCGTGGCTGTCGCGGGGACGCAGCATCAGCCGATGCTGGTCAAAGCGGACCGGCCGCCGATAGCGGTAGATCGTGGTGTGGGTCACGGTCAGGACTGTCATCTCGGGCCTTGGCCGTGGAGCACGAAGCCCGGGGCGGCCCGCTCGCCGCACGATAGCGGCCTGCCACACCAAAGGTTGCCGCCAAAGGAGGCAGGCAAGCAAGGCCGGGCTCTGCCTCCTCCGGCGATTCCAACGGCCCAAGCGGGCCATCGGAACCTCTGACCAGCTACGCCCAGACCCGCCAGGAGCGAGCCGCCCCTGGACCGGCTTTACTTAAGTATCGGATTCCAAAGGCGAGCCTTTGGCGGAGTTTGAGGCCCGGTGCTTGAAGGCGTGGCCTCAATCTTGCTGTCCGCCTCGGGCGGAAGCCGGTATCAGGGCCCGACCGCCGCACCCCCGGGGCGCCGGTCGTCGTTCGCCCCGTAGAACCAGCCGGGCCGCATCGCCCCACCCTGCTCGGAATCGTTGCCAGACGAGGCCACCGCCGCGCCCTGCGCCTGGTCGGGACCCACCAGCACCATTTCCGCCGCCCCCCACGGCGTGCGCTCCGCGACCGTGTAGCCCATGGCGCGCAGCCGCTCCGCCGTGTCGGGCGAGAGGGCGAACGGCTCGGCGTCGATCCGGTCCGGCAGCCATTGCTGGTGCAGGCGGGGGGCGTCCACGGCCTCCCTGGCGTTCATGCCGTAATCGGCCACGTTCAGGATGGTCTGCAGCACGATGGAGATGATCCGCGAGCCTCCCGGCGAGCCGACCACCATCGCCACGCGGCCATCGCGCATCAGGATCGTCGGCGTCATCGACGACAGCGGTCGCTTGCCCGGCGCGATCTCGTTCGCCGGGCCCTGAACCAGGCCGAACATGTTGGCGCCGCCGGGGCTGGTGGTGAAGTCGTCCATCTCGTCGTTCAGCAGGAAGCCGGTGCCCGGCGCCATCACCGCCGCGCCGAACAGCCCGTTCAGGGTGGTCGTCACCGCCACCGCGTTGCCCTCGGCATCGGCCACGGAGAAATGCGTGGTCTGCGGCTTCTCGCCCTCCTCCGGCGGCTGTCCCCGGCCCGCAGCGGCGTCGCGCCCTGTCTCAACGCCTGGCCGCGCAGGCGAGTCACGGCCCGCGGCGTCGCTGCGGGCCGCCGCATAGCCCGCATCGAAATCGTGCGCCGCATCGGAGGCCGCGCCCGGCCCGGCCGCATCGGCGCCGCCTGCCCCGGGCCGGTCGCGCCAGACCGGCGGCGGGATGTCGTGCGGCGCCAGCCCGGCCCGCAGCGCCGTGGAGGCGGTGGCGCGGGGGCCGATGCTGTCGCGGATCGCCTGCGCGTGGCTGGAGGATAGAAGCACGTCGATCGGGCCGGACACGAAGGCCGGATCGCCCAGGGCGGTGTTGCGGTCGAAATACGTCTGCCGCAGCACCTCGGCAAGCAGGTGCACCGCGGCGGCGGAATGAAACCCCATCGCGGCCATGTCGTAGCCCGCGAGCACCTGCAACGCCTCGCATAGTATGACCCCGCCGGAGGAGGGTGGCGGCGCCGACAGCACCAGCAGACCCCGGTAGCGGCAGCTCAGCGGGGCGGACTCGGTGATCCGGTAGCCATCCAGGTCGGCCATGGTGAGAAGGCCGCTCCCGCCCTGCGACGCCGTCGCCACGGCCTCGGCGATGCGGCCACGGTAGAACGCGTCCGGGCCGTCCGCGTCGATCGCCGCCAGGGTCCGCGCCAGCGCGGGCTGCACCAGCCGGTCGCCGGGCCGCAGCGGCGTGCCGTCGGGCCGCAGGAACAGCTCGGCCAGCACGGGGTCCTGGCGGAACCGCGCGGTCCTGACCGCCAGGAGGTCGGTGTCGGCCTGCGCGAGCACGAAGCCGTCGCGCGCCAGGGCGATCGCCGGCGCCATCACCTGGCGGCGAGACAACCGGCCGTACTCGCGCAGCGCCGTGTCCAGGCCGAGCACGGTGCCGGGCACCGCAACCGCGGCATGGCCCAGCAGGCTCGCGCCGTGAACCGGGTGCCCCTGCGCATCCAGGAACATCGTCCGGGTCGCCGCCGCCGGTGCGGTCTCGCGGAAGTTGAGGAAACGGTCGCGACCGTCGGCCAGGTGCAGCACCATGAAGCCGCCGCCGCCAAGATTGCCGCAGCACGGATCGACCACCGCCTCGGCGTAGCCCACCGCGGCCGCGGCATCAACGGCGTTGCCGCCCTCGCGCAGGATCGTGGCGCCGACCTCGGCTGCAAGGTGCTGCGTCGCGACCACCATGCCGCCGCGATCCTCGGTGGGGGCAGGCACCACAGCCGCGGCGGGGCCGTCGCCGACCACCAGGAATGCGATGACGGCCGCGATCGTCGCCACGTGAAGCCTGGCTTCACGCGGCCAGAACCGGCCAGGCGCCGGCCATACGGAGGCGCATCCCGACGTCGGACGCGACGGCGCGTTGGCGGGCCGGGCTGCTGGCGGGATTACAGGCGCGACACGGGTCTCATACCAACGGCTGAATGCGATGACCTTTCAGGCAAGCAAGGCAGGGCTCCGTCCAGACCCGCCCCGTGCTTGAATGCGGGAGCGAGCCGCCCCTGGACCCGGCGCAACTTAGATGTCGGTTTCCAGAGGCGAACCTCTGGCTGGGTCCTAGCTTCCAGGCATGGGGCAGAACCCCTGGCCTTCCTGCTGAACCGGTCATCGCATCTGGCCATTGATATCAGACCACAAGCGCAGCCGCAGCCTTGCCTGCCTCAGATCAGCTCGTCCTTCAGTTCCTTGGCGGGACGGAACGCGATCTTCTTCTTGGCGGCGATCTGGATAGCCTCGCCAGTCGCGGGGTTGCGCCCCATGCGCGCCGCGGAGTGGCGGACCTGCAGGATGCCCAGGCCGTTGAGGCGCAGGCGGTCGCCCTTCTTGAGGTGCTCGACCACCAGCTCGATCAGGCCGGTCATCACCGCCTCGGCCTGCTTCTTCTGCATGCCATGGCTCTCGCCGAGCTGGGCCGCGACCTGCTTCAGAGACACTGTGGTTTGTGCCACAGCCTTGGCGGCACCCGCGGCCTTGGGCGACGTCGCGCCCTTCGGGGCGGCCGGCTTGCCCGTTGCCGACTTGCCCGCTGCCGGCTTGGACGCCTTCGCCGCGGCCGGCGCCTTGACAGCGGTC
>CAXSES010000037.1:0-1772 GCA_964236225.1 uncultured Acetobacteraceae bacterium | reverse complement strand
CTTGCCCGCTGCCGGCTTGGACGCCTTCGCCGCGGCCGGCGCCTTGACAGCGGTCTTGCTGGTCGCTGCCGCGGTCGCAGGCTTCTTGAGGGCCATGGAGAATCGTTCCTGATCTTGGGTCTCTGGAGGCTCACACCGAATCACGCTTTCCCGGCCGGAACAAGCAGCACGTGCGAGTCGCCAAGTCGCAACTCGCACAAAGACGCCGAAATGCCGGCGTGCGGGTTGGCGCGGCGGCGGCGGCGGGTTCAGGGTCCGGCCTCAGCCTCGCATGTCGGGACCGGGCTCGCTCTCCTCGAGGTCGTCGTCGGACAGCGTGCGTCCCTTCGCATCGTGAGCGCCGCCATGCGTCAGCACCTCCTGCTCCAGCGGACCGGCCGTACGATCCACCGCGAACACCCGCGGCAGCCGCTCGCTGTCGGCCACCTTGCGCGCCGCCACGATCGCCTCCTCGAAGCTCATCGGCCTGCCGTCCGAATGCGCGGGGTGCGTGGTCTCGCGCAGTCCGTCCTTGCCGACCAATGCGATCTCCACCACCACCCGGTCCGGGTCGTCCTCGTCAAACCGTTGCAGAACCGTCACCACCCGTCCGTCCGGCAGGGCGTCGTGCGGGCTCAGCATCACCAGGTCGGCCATGTTCGCATCCTCCTGCGATCCGAACGACGCAGCGCGCCGTCGGGTTCAATCCAGGACCGGGTCACTCACCCGATGGACGCGGCCTGCGCCACGAGGAGCGGTTCCTGGCCGTTGTCTCGCGTCGCGCGGCCAAGTGCAGGAGGAAGCCTTGGTGCGGCTTGACGCCGTCCCATCTTGGGGCTTCAAGCCGCTCGTCGAGCCGGGTGGCCTGTGTCCGGCCGGCAGCATGGCGAGGCGAGCCCGTAGCTCAGCTGGTAGAGCACGAGACTTTTAATCTTGGGGTCCTGGGTTCGAGTCCCAGCGGGCTCACCATGCCTAGGCGCCGGGCGGACCAGGATGCAGGGCCGACCTCGCCACACGGCGGCACGTCCTACAGCAGCCGCAACGCCACGACCCCGGCGACCAGCGCCGCCGCCATCCCGGCCAGCACCAGAGCCAGCCGCCTCTCCACGAATCCCCTCACCCGCTCGCCGAACAGCCGCAGCAGCCCGGCGACCAGGAAGAACCGCGCCCCCCGCGTCACCAGGCTCGCGGCCATGAACACGACGAAGTCGAAATGCGCGGCCCCGGAGGCGATGGTCACGACCTTGTAGGGGATCGGCGTCAGGCCCTTGACCAGGATGATCCACAGCCCCCACTCGGCGTAGCGCGCCTGGAACGCCGCGAACGCCGCCTCCTGCCCGTAGAGGCGCAGCACCGGCATCGCCACCTGCCCCAGCAGCAGCGCCCCGATCGCATACCCCAGGGCGCCCCCCGCCACGCTCGCCACTGTGCACAACGCCGCCAGCCACCAGGCCCGTTCCGGCCGCGCCAGCACCATCGGGATCAGAAGCAGGTCGGGCGGCAGCGGGAACACGCTGCTCTCGGCAAAGCTCACCCCCGCCAGCCAAGCCGGCGCCGAAGGTCGGGCGGACAACGCGAGCAGCCGCTCGGCAAGACGGTTCACCATGGCACCAGTCCGGTTCGCCCACGGGCTCGGCCCGCAGGATCGGACCTTGCCCCGAAGGGTCCGGGCACATGCCATGGCCACCGCGCCGGGTGCAACGGCCGAAGGGAGGAAGCAAGGCCAGGGCTCTGCCCCATTGCTTCAGGGCGGGGACCTGCCAGGGGGAGTCCCCCTGGACCGGCTTTACTTA